>NZ_JBEZZB010000211.1:0-15455 GCF_040638955.1 Actinoplanes sp. NPDC024001 | reverse complement strand
GCGCCGGCGGGCCGGGTGCGGGTCGCGGCGCCGGCCGTGCCGGTGCGACCGTCGCGGTGCTCATGACGGCACCCGTTCGCTGGCCACCCGCCGCCGGAACACCCAGTAGGACCAGGCCTGATAGACCAGCACCCCGGGCAGGATCAGCACACCGGCGACGGTGAGCAGCTCCAGCGCCTCCGGTCCGGCGGCCGCGCCCGTGCGGGTCAGCGACCAGGCCGGGTCGAGGGTGCTGCGCAGCACCACGTCACCGTGCACGGTGAAGACCGCCACGACCGCCCCCGCGACCGCCGCCGCCACCGCCGCGAACGCGGTCACCTCCCGCGACCGGCGGGCCTGCAGACCGGCCACGAAGGTCAGGGCCGCCGCGGCGAGGGTGAGGCGCGAGCCCGTACCGATGCCGATGAGCAGCAGGGTGACCGCCGCGGCCGTGGCCGTGTGCCGGCCCAGGTCGCGGGCCCGGCGGCGCACCGGGCCGGTGGTGCGCAGCGCGAGGAACGTCGCACCCAGCAGGATCGCCGCGGCGAAGGCGGCGAGTGCGCCGAGCCCGGCGGCGGGCGACGCCAGCGGGGCGAGGCTGCGTTCCAGGCCGGTGCCGGTGACCTCGCCGTTCGCGCCGAGGGCCAGGCCGTCGACGAGGATGCCGAGGGTGGCGCCCCAGAGCAGCACGATGCCGGCCGAGCTGAGCGACAGCAGCCCGTCGCAGCGGCGCCGCCAGGCCGCCGAGTCGTGCTTGCCGCGGAACTCCAGGGCGACGCCGCGGACCGCGAGCAGCAGCAGGATCAGGACCATCGGCAGGTAGAGCGCGGAGAGCAGGGCGGCGTACCAGTCGGGGAAGGCGGCGAAGGTGACGCCGATCGCGGCGACCAGCCAGACCTCGTTGCCGTCCCAGAACGGGCCGACGGTGCGGATGATCGCCCCGCGCTCGTGCGGCGACCTGCCGAGGAACGGGCCGAGGATGCCGACGCCGAAGTCGAAGCCCTCCAGGACGAAGTAGAGCACCCAGGCGAGGACGAGGACCGCGAACCAGATGTCGATCATGACGCTCCTAATAGGCCGGGGCGGGCTCGGCGGCGGTCGCGGGGACCGGCGCGGCGGCCAGTGGCTGACGGGACAGGTGCATGACGAGCCGGCACCAGACCACCGCCAGCAGCCCGTAGATCAGGGTGAACCCGGCGAGCGACGCGATCACCTCGGCGCTGGTGAGGCCGGGGGAGATGCCGTCGGCCACCTTGGAGATGCCGAACGCCAGCCAGGGCTGTCGCGCGGTCTCGGTGAAGATCCAGCCGAAGGTGTTGGCCGCGGCCGGCAGCAGCGGCGCGAGCAGGGCGAAGCGGCGCACCCAGCCGGGGGTGCCGCGGCCCGGCTGCAGCAGGCGGGGCAGCCGCGTGAGCCGCAGAGAGGAGTTCGACCACAGGTAGTAGGCGGCGAAGACCATCGCCAGGATGCCCGCACCCATCATCAGCCGGAACGTCCAGAACGCCACCGGGATCATCGGGATGTAGCTGCCCGGTCCGTACTCGGCCACGTACTGCGCCTGCAGGTCGTCGATGCCCTGCACGGTCCCGGTGAACGACCCGGTCCCGAGGAACGACAGCAGGTACGGGATCTCGATGCTGAAGAACGGCCGGTCGTGGCCGAGCGACCCGATCGCGAAGACCGAGAACGGCGCCCCGGTGGTGGTCTCGTACAGCGCCTCGGCGGCGGCCATCTTCATCGGCTGCACCGCGGTCATCACCTTGCCGAGGTGGTCACCGCTGATCGCCACGGCCGCGCCGCCGACCAGGGTGATCCAGGCGCCGAGCCGGGCCAGGGTCCGGAAGGCCGTGTCGGCCGACGCCCGCCAGATCCCGATCGCCAGCAGCAGCCCGCCGCCGGCCATCGCGCACCCGGCGATGGTGTGCGGGAACGCGGCCAGCACCACCTCGTTGGTGAGCAGCTCGGTGAAGCTGGTCAGGTGCGCCCGCCCGGTCTCCGGGTCCAGCGCGTAGGCGACCGGGTTCTGCATGAACGAGTTGGCCGCCAGGATGATGTACGCCGACAGCAGCGTCCCCACCGCGACCACCACGATCGTGGCCGCGTGCAGCCGCCGGGGCAGCCGGTCCCATCCGAAGTACCACAGCGCCAGGAACGTCGCCTCGAGGAAGAACGCGAGCATGCCCTCGATCGCCAGGGTCGGCCCGAACACGTCGCCGTAGAACCGGGCGAACGCGCTCCACCCGAGCCCGAACTGGAACTCCTGCACCAGCCCGGTGACCACGCCGACCGCGAAGGTGACGATCAGCAGCTTGCCGACGAACTTGGTGAGCAGCAGATATCGCTCGTGCCCGGTGCGCATCCAGGCCAGCTGCAGCCCGGCCGCGGCGGCGGACAGGCAGATCGACAGCGGGACGAACAGATAGTGGTAGATCGTGACGACCGCGAACTGCAACCGGGTCAGGTCGAGCACATCCACGGCAAGCCCCCTCTTCTACGACGTGGCGTAGTAGATACTACGCCTTGTAGTACGACGCCGTGCAGTAGAGTGGGACACATGGCGATGGGGGACCTCGAGCGTGAGGTCATGACGAAGCTGTGGGACGCGCGCGAGCCGCTCACCGTCCGGCAGGTGCACGAGCTGCTCAGCCGCGACCGCGACCTGGCGTATACGACGGTGATGACCGTGCTCGACCGGCTCGCCAAGAAGAAACTGGTCACCCAGCAGAAAGCGGACCGCGCCTATCGGTACGCACCGGCGCAGACCCGCGAGGAGATGACCGCCGGCCTGATGCTGGACGCGCTCAGCGCCACCCCCGACCGCGACGCCGCCCTGGCGTACTTCGTGGGTCAGTTGCCCCCGGAAGCCCTGAAGGCGGCTATCGAAGCGGCACGCACCACCGAGCGGTGACCGCCCTCCTGCTCGGCGCGCTCGGGCTCACCCTGTCACTGGTCGCGCCGGGGATCCTGGCGCACGCCCGGTGGCTGGACCGTGCCCCGGTGGCCGGGGTGCTGCTCTGGCAGGCACTGACGCTCACCGCGGTGCTCTGTGCCCTGGGCGTCGTGCTCGCCGCCCCGGAGGAGGTGGCCCGCGCCGCCGGCGCCCGCCACCCGGAGACCGTGGCGGCGCTGGTCTTCTCGCTCGCGGTCGCCGCGACCATCGTGATCCGGCTGCTGATCTCGCTCGGCAAGGTGAGCTACCGGGCCCGGGCCCGGCGCGCCCGGCACCGCATGCTGGTCGACCTGCTGGACCGGGTCGAGCGCCGGGAGAAGATCGAGGGCGGCGAGGTGCGCGTCCTGGACGGCCCGCTGCCGATGGCCTACTGCGTGCCCGGCCGCGAACCGCGGGTGGTGCTCAGCGACGGCGTGCTGCGGGTGCTCGACCGCGAGCAGGTCGACGCGGTCCTCGCCCACGAGCGGGCCCATCTGCGGCACCGGCACGAGCTGGTGATGGAGTCGTTCACCGCCTTCTACCGGGCGGTGCCCCGGCCCCTGCGCAGCCGGGCGCCGCTGGACGCCGTACATCTGCTGTTGGAGATGGTGGCCGACGATGCCGCGAGGCGCCGCACCGGGCCCGCGCCGCTGCGGGCCGCGCTGGCTCGTCTGGCCGACGCCGTCCCCCTGGCGGAGGAGGTGGCAGCCGACCCGGAGGGTGAATCCCGGCGGCGCCGGCTGGCCCGGCTGGACGGCCCGGACCGTAGCTCGGTGGCGCTGACGGTGGCCGCGGCGCTCGCCGCGGTAGGCCTCCTGGCGTTACCCACCGTGATTCTCGTGGTCCCGTGGCTTGCGAGAGCCCTGGACGCCTGGCCGTTCTGAGTGCGCAGAGTAACGGCACCTGAGCGCACGGTTTCACCGCGTGGGCGCGCTTCAATTACCGGGATCATCCGAGTACGGTGATCCCCGGTTCGCCCAGCCCCCATCGTCCATCCGGCCGATCTGGCGGACCACCGCCTAATCGCTCGCGCGAGCCGGGGACCCAGGTCCCTTGGGGTGCAGCCGCGAACCCGCGGCCGGGCGCTCTTCCCGCCCGAACCCGTCAGCTAACCCGGTCGGCGGCTGGACAGGAAGAAAGGACAACGCACCTACGTGAAACGGATAGGCGCGCGGCGCGCCGGCCTCCTGCGTGGACTCATCTGCGCGGTGGTCGCGTCCGGGCTCGTTCTCACCGGACCGGCCGTTGCCCACGCCGAGCCCACGCCCTCCGGCATCGAGAAGCAGATCGATGAGGAGTGGAACAAGCTCGAACCCGTCATCGAGCAGTACAACGACGTGCACGGCAAGCTGAAGAAGCTGCAGAAACAGCAGAAGCAGCTGGAGAAGACCCTGGCGCCGCTGCAGAAGCAGGTGGACGCCGCCATGGTCGAGGTTCGCGGCCTCGCGGTGGACGCCTACATGCAGGGCCCGCCGAGCGCGATGAACGCCATCATGAGCGGCGACCCGGACAGCCTGACCGAGAAGCTGACCCTTCTCGACCAGCTGGCCTTCAACCAGGAGCAGTCCATCGCCGAGGTGGCGAAGCTGCGCGACAAGTACGCCGCCGACAAGGCGAAGGTGGACCAGCTCGAGGCCGAGATCGCCGTCCGCGACACCGACCTGGCGTCGAAGAAGAAGGCGATCGAGGGCGAGATCGAGGACCTCCAGAAGCTGCGGATCGAGGCGTACGGCACGGCGGACGTCAACGACGGCCCGCTGCGGACCGGTCCGTGCCCGGTGACGTACACCAACGACAAGGGTGGTCGCGCGGCCCAGAAGGCCTGCGACCTGATCGGCAAGCCTTACGTCTTCGGTTCCAACGGTCCGAACAGCTACGACTGCTCGGGCCTGACCCAGGAGGCGTGGGGTTCGGTCGGTGTGCACCTCGAGCACTACACGAAGGACCAGTGGGGCTCGACCCGAGCGGTCAGCCGCGACGAGTTGAAGCCGGGTGACCTGGTCTTCTACTACTCCGATCTGCACCACGTCGCCCTCTACATCGGCGGCAACAAGGTGGTGCACGCCCCGCACACGGGCGACCACGTGCGGATGGCGTCGATCGATCGCGGTCCGATCGCCGGCTATCGCCGGCCCGGTTAGGCCGCTCTTCGCGAGAACGGTCGCTGTCCACATCGGGCAGCGGCCGTTTCGTTTTTTCGGTACGGGCTACGCCTGCGCCCGTGGCTCATCCCGCCTCGGGGTTGCCGCTCTCACGATCCCGATGGTGCCGCAGCACCCGCCCCAGCAGAGCGACCAGCTCCCGGCGCTCCTCCGCGTCCAGCGGCGCCAGCAGCTCGTCCTGGATCGCGTCGACCCGCGCCGCCAGCTCCACCGCCCGCTCCCGCCCGCGGTCGGTGACGGTGATGACGTTGCGCCGCCGGTCGGCCGGGTCGGGGGAGCGCCCCACGAACCCTGTGCCCTCCAGCTCGTTGAGCGCGCCGACCAGGTCGCTGAGGTGGATGCCGGTGCGCCGCCCGAGGTCCGCCTGGCTGGCCGGCCCGTCCTCGATCAGCGACCGCAGCAGCCGGTGGTGATAGCCGCGCGCACCCATTGCTCCGAGCCCGTCGGCCACGAGGCGGTGCGCGAACGTCGCGGTCTGAGTGAGCAGCCAGCTCGGCAGGTGTTCCACGTGTCCAGCATAACATTGGACACACTAACGTTAGAATGACTAACGTTAGGTGCATGAATGAATTTCAGCTGCACGTCTCCCAGGAGCAGATCGACGACCTCCACGACCGGCTCACCCGCACCCGGTGGCCCGGCGAGGCAGCCGGCGCCGGCTGGGATCACGGCATCCCGCAGGACCGGGTCCGGGCACTGGCCGAGCACTGGGCGAAGTTCGACTGGCGGGCACACGAGGCCGAACTCAACGCCCTCCCGCAGTTCGTCACCGAGATCGGCGGTGAGCGGGTCTACTTCATGCACCTGCGCAACGCCGACCGGAGAGCGCTGCCGCTCGTGCTGACCCACGGTTGGCCCGGTTCCACCGTCGAGTTCCTCGACGTCGCCCGTTCCCTGGCCGAGCACTTCCACGTGGTGATCCCCGGCATCCCCGGGTACGGCCTGTCCGGGCCCACCACTCGCACCGGCTGGGGCATCCGGCGGGTCGCCCGCGCCTGGGCCGAGCTGATGGACCGCCTCGGCTACCAGCGCTACGGCGCGCAGGGCGGCGACTGGGGTTCCGGCGTCTCCCGCCTGCTCGCCGCCGAGGCGCCGGGCCGGGTCGTCGGCGTCCACGTCAACTACCTGCCCACGCCCGGCTCACCGGACGGCCTGGACGAGACTGACCGGGCCCGGGTGGAGAAGACCGTGCGGCTGGCCGCCAACCGGCACCCGCACCAAATCCTGTTCGCCGCGACCCCGCAGACCCCGGCCTACGCGCTCAACGACTCGCCGGCCGGTCAGCTGGCGTTCCTCGCCGAGAAGTTCGACACCTGGGCGGACCCGGCGACACCCGTGCCCGACGACCGGATCGTGGCGAACGTGGCCCACCACTGGTTCATGGGCACCGCCGGATCGGCCGCCCGCCTCATCAAGGAGAGCTTCCGGCCGGTCACCGACCCGTGCCCGGTGCCGCTCGGCGTGGCCGTCCTGCCCGGCGACATCGTCCAGTCCGTGCGCCCGCTCGCCGAGCAGCGCTTCGACGTCCGGCACTGGACCGAGTTCGAGCGCGGCGGCCACTTCGCGGCGCTGGAGGTCCCGCACGCCTTCGCCGCCGACGTCACGGCCTTCTTCCGCACGCTCGACGGCCGGTGATCCGCACGCTCGACGGGCCGGTGACGCCGCACGATCGACCGCGGTGACCGGCGCGCGCCGGGTGTGGCGGCCCACAGATCCCACCCGGCCGGCCGGGGCATAATCGCCTCCTATGAGCGATGCCTTGATCGACAGCCTCACCGCGGCGGTGCAGGCCCGCCCCGACGACCTGCCACTGCGGCTGCACCTGGCCGAACTGCTGGTGGCCGCCGGCCGCGGTGGCGAGGCGATCGCGCACGCCGCTCAGGTGCTGGCCCGCGAGCCCGGCAACACCACCGCCCAGCAGCTGATGGCCGGCGCGCTGGGCACACCACCCGCCGCGCCGGCGGAGAAGCCCGCCGAGCCGACGGAGAAGCCCGCCGAGAGGCCCGCCCCGGCCGGTGGGGTCGACTGGGCCGCCCTGGAGCAGCAGTTCGGCGACGTGGTGCCGCCCCGCTTCGCCCGCGACGGCGAGCCCGACCCGGTGCACGGCCACGCCGACCGCACCTTCGACGTGGAACGCTCCACCGTCACGCTGGCCGACGTCGGCGGGATGGCCGAGGTCAAGAAGCGCCTCGAGGTCGCCTTCCTCGGCCCGATGCGCAACCCGAAACTGCGCTCGCTGTTCGGCAAGAGCCTGCGCGGCGGCCTGCTGCTCTACGGCCCGCCCGGCTGCGGCAAGACGTTCCTGGCCCGCGCGGTCGCCGGTGAGATGGGCGCCGCGTTCATCTCGCTGAGCATCACCGACGTGCTGAACATGTGGATCGGCAGCTCCGAGCGCAACCTGCACGACCTGTTCGAGTCGGCCCGCGGCCACGCCCCGTGCGTGCTGTTCCTCGACGAGATCGACGCGCTCGGGCACAAGCGCAGCCAGCTGCAGTCGTCCATGCGGACCGTGGTGAACCAGCTGCTCACCGAGCTGGACGGGGTGGACGGCGGCAACGACGGCGTCTTCGTGCTGGCCGCGACGAACGCGCCGTGGGACGTCGACGCGGCCCTGCGCCGGCCCGGCCGCCTGGACCGCACCGTGCTGGTCCTGCCGCCCGACGACGCGGCCCGCGCCGCCATCCTGGAGTACCACCTGCGCGACCGCCCGGTCGCCGGCATCGACCTGGCCCAGGTCGCCGCGGCCACCGAGCACTACTCCGGCGCCGACCTCGCGCACGTCTGCGAGACCGCCGCGGAGTACGCGATGCGCGACTCGATCGCCACCGGCGAGATCCGCATGATCAGCCAGGCGGACATGCTGGCCGCCGCCCGCGAGGTGCGCCCGTCCACCGACGCCTGGTTCGCCACCGCCCGCAACGTCGCCACGTTCGCCAACACCAGCGGCGAGTACGACGACCTGGCCGCGTACCTGAAGAAGCGCAAGGTGCGGTGACGCCCGCGTCCCGGGCGCGGATGCTCGCCGGCCTGGGTCGCCTGCGTGAGGCCGAGGACGCGGTCCGGGCCGGCCTGATCGACCTGCCCACCGACCCGGAGCTGCTCGCCCTGCTGGCCGCCCTGCTGCGGTTGCAGGGCCGCCGGGTGGACGCGCTCGCCGCCGCGCGGGCCGCGGTGGCGGCCGGCCCACAGTTCGCCGTCACCCACATCGAGCGGGCCGAGTGCCTGCTGCTGACGTCGGAGAAGAACGACGCCCGGGCGGACCGGGCACGCCTGGACGAGGCCCTGCGCGAGGCCGAGGAGGCGGTCCGGCTGCGCCCGGCGTTCCCGCCCGCCTACCGGGTGCTGGCCCGGGTGCTGACGCTGCGCCGCGACTTCGACCGGGCCCGCGAGGCGGCGGAGCGGGCCCTGGAGTTCGCCCCGGAGTCGGTGCCGGACCTGCTGACCCTGGCCGAGGTCGAGCGCCAGGCCGGCCGGCGCGACGCCGCCCGCCGGGCCGCCGGCGACGCCCTCGCCCGCGACCCGGAGAACCCGCAGGGCCGCTGGCTGATCGCGCTGCTGGACGCGGAGCGGATGCGGGTCGGGCCGGCCATGCGCGCGCTGCGTGACCTGGCCGCCGACCACCCGGCCGGGCTCGACGTGGCGACGATGACCTGGCCGATCCGCGGCCTGCTGGCCGGCCTGCACCGGGGTCTGGGTGTCGGGGTGCTGGTGGCCGCGCTGCTCGCGGTGGCCGGATCGTGGTTGCCGGGATCGGTGCTGGTCGCCCGCGCGGCCGCGGCGACCGTCGCGGCGGTGCTGCTGGTCTTCGCCGGCCGGGTGCTGATCCCGGCGGGCGCGCTGCCCTGGCGCTGCCTGGCCATGCTGGCGGCCCGGGTCCGCTGGGCGGTGCTCGCCGGCCTGGCCGCGGCGGCCGCGACGGTCGCCCTGCTGGTGGCCTACGCGGCGGCCGGGCGATGGCAGTTGATGGCGCTCGCCGTCGTGGCGCGGCTCCTGCTCCTGGTGGCCCGGCGGGCCGATCCGGTGTGACGCTGCCCAAAACAATCTTGCCCAATCGGCAAGATCGCCGGATGCTGTCCCGACATCAAAATGTCGGGGGAGTGTCATGGCGATTTCCAGCGTCCGTCACCGGGCGTCGGCCGCCGCCCGCGAACTCGCCCTCGTCGCGGCGCTGTTCCTGGTCTACAAGGTGGCCCGGCTGGCCGCGAACGGGCACGTCGGCGAGGCCTTCGGCAACGCGCACTGGATCTGGAACGCCGAGCGCGCGCTGCGCCTGCCCGGCGAACTGGCCGTGCAACAGGCCCTGCTCGGCTCGCCCGCGCTGGTCACCGCCGCGAACAGCTACTACGCGTACGTCCACTTCCCGGCGACCGCCGCCTGCCTGATCTGGCTCTACCTGCGCCGCCCGGCCCACTACCGCTGGACCCGCAACGTGCTGGTGCTGCTCACCTCCGGCGCGCTGGCCGTGCACTTCCTGATCCCGCTGGCCCCGCCCCGGATGCTCACCGGCACCGGCATGCTCGACCTGGGCCGCCTCTTCGGCCCGGGCGTCTACGGCCCGCCGGAGACCGATCAGCTCTCCAACCAGTACGCCGCGATGCCGTCGCTGCACGTCGGCTGGGCCGTCGTGGTCGCGGTCGCCCTGCTCACCGCGACCTCCGCGCGGCACCGCGGACTGTGGCTGCTGCACCCGGCGATCACCCTGCTCGTCGTGGTCGCCACCGGCAACCACTACTGGCTCGACGCCGTCGCCGCCGGCGCCCTGGTCGCGGCCGCCTACGCGCTGCTGCGCCGGCAGCGCCCAGCGGTTGTAGGCTCCGAACCGTGCGACTGGAGTGGCCCGACTGCACCAACGCCCGCGACCTCGGCGGCACCCCCGCCGGTGACGGCCGCCGGATCCGGCCCGGCGCGCTGATCCGCTCCGACAGCCACGGGCTGCTCACCACCACCTCGGTCGGCACGCTGCGCGCCCTGCGGCCGGCGCTGATCCTGGACCTGCGCTGGCCCCGCGAGTGCGAACGGGACCCGAGCCCGCTGGCCGGCGACCCGGCCTATCGCAACGTGCCGCTGCTGTCCGACCCGCTCGGCTACGAGCCGCCGGAGGACACCTACGCGCCGATGCTGGACCACAACGGGGAGCGGATCGCCCGGGCCTGCCAGGAGATCGCCGCGGCCCCGCCCGGCGCGGTGCTGGTGCACTGCCACGGCGGCCGGGACCGCACCGGCGCGCTGATCGCGCTGCTGCTCGGTGTGGCGGGGGTGGACGCCGGGACGATCGCGGCGGACTTCGCCCGTACCCCCGGAACCGATGCCGTGGCGATGCGCAACACGCTGGCGCACGCCGACCGGCGCTATGGCGGCGTGGAGGCCTATCTGCGGCAGGCCGGTGTGCCGGCCGCCGACCTGGACCGGATCCGCGAGCGCCTGCTCGAGCCCGCAGACGCGGAAGGACCCCGCCGCGAGCAAGCGGCGGGGTCCTCCGAGTAGTGGATCAGGCGACCGCGTAGAGGGCCTCCGGGGTGACCGCCCCGGCGAACACCCGGCCGTCGTCGGTGAGCAGGACGGTGAAGAGCGCGCCGCTCAGCAGGCGCCCGCTGCCCCACTCGCCGCTGACCTTCGGCATGGTGTTGAGGAAGCTCTGCACCATCTGGCTCTCCTCCGCGCCGGCCTTGGCGGCGTCGGCGGCCACGGCGTCCGGCGTCTCGGGCAGCTTGGCCGTCAGGATCGACGTCCAGCCCTTGCCGATCACCTTCGGCTCGCTCGCCGCGTCGGCGCCCTGGCGGGCCTCCGGCTTGACCGCGTCCGGCTTGGCGCCGTGCGGCGCGAAGACCGTGCCGGCCTCGTCGACCTTGGCGCCCGGCGGCGGATTGAAGGTGAACTGCTCGGCGTCCGGCACGTCGAAGCTGATCTGCTCGAACGCGACCCGCACGGCCGGCTTCACGGCGTTCTTCGCGTAGACGTCCACCCGCAGCGGGATGTGCTCGACCGCGTCGACGGCGAGCCGCACCTGGCCGACCAGCGAGGTGTCGTCCTTCGGCGTGAGCACCATCTCGTACGCGTCGCGCCCGGCCACCTCGGCGGCGCCGGTGGTGGCGACCTTGGTGCTCGGGTCGATCGCCGCGAGGGCCGCGTCGGCCGCCTCCTGCGGGGTGGAGGGCACCCCGGTCGGCAGCGACTTCGGGTCCTGCTTGTCGGCCGGCAGCTTGGCGTGGGTGCCCTCGTTCTTCGAGCTGTTCCACACCCAGACGTCCGACCCGTTGCGGATCACGTCGGTCTCGCCGTCGGTGCCGAGCAGTGCCAGCCGCACCTTCTCGTCACCGGCGTACCAGACCCGGGCGGTGTTGCTGCCGGCGATCAGGCTGGTGAGCCCGCCACCGGAGCCGGCCGCCTGGCCGAGCAGCCCGGCGATCCCGGGCAGACCCAGGTCGGAACTCTGCACCACGGTGCCGGAGAGCCCGTCCGGGTCGGCGTTCTGCAGATCGACCAGCAGTTCGGCGGCGGTGCGCTCGGGCAGAGCCGGGTCGGCGCTCGCCACGATCGTTCCGGCCGCCGCGCCGCCACCGATGACCGCTACCGCGGCGGCCGACGGTACCAGCCAGCGCAGCGCCGGCCTGGACCTGAACACGGACACGATGTCCACCTCCTGTTGTCTGGCTCCCATCGTGCTCCGGCACCGCTGTGATCCCGCTGAGAAAGTCCCTTAGGGGAGGACCCCGCCGGGTCGGCCAGATAGCGTGTTTCCTGGCATAAAAGACAGTATCGGGGGAGTCATGGACAGGCCCACCTACCAGGGGCGACCGCTGCCCCGTCCCGGCGAGGACCTCGCCGACCAGGGACTCGCGTTCGACCTGGGGACGATGGCCCGGCGCCGCCAGGTGCTGCGCGCCTTCGGCCTGGGCGCCGTCGCGCTCGGCCTGGGCGCCTGCGGCGACGACGCGGAGGAGGTGCCGCAGACCAACGACTCCACCCTCACGGAGATCCCGGACGAGACGGCCGGGCCGTACCCCGGTGACGGCTCGAACGGGCCGAACGTGCTCAGCGAGAGCAGCGTCGTGCGCAGCGACATCCGGTCCAGCTTCGGCTCGGCGAGCGGCACCGCCGAGGGCATCCCGATGACGCTCACCCTGACCGTCAAGGACCTGGCGAACGCCGGCGCGGCCTTCGCCGGGGTGGCCGTCTACGTCTGGCACTGCAACCGGGCCGGGGAGTACTCGCTCTACTCCGCCGGGATCACCGGCGAGAACTACCTGCGCGGCGTGCAGATCGCCGACGACGCCGGGAAAGTCGAGTTCACCAGCATCTTCCCGGCCTGCTACAGCGGACGGTGGCCGCACGTCCACTTCGAGGTCTACCCCGATCAGGAAGCCATCACCGACTCCACCGCGGCGATCGCCACGTCACAGGTCGCCCTGCCCGAGGCGGTCTGCCGGCAGGCGTACGCGACCGCCGGCTACGAGACCTCGGTCACCAACTTCGAGCAGGTGTCGCTGGACGACGACAACGTGTTCGGCGAGGACTCCGGCGCCACCCAGCTGGCCACCGTCACCGGCGACGCCACCAGCGGGTACGCGGTCTCACTCGTCGTCGGCGTGGACACCACGACCACCCCGACGGGCGGGCAGAACACCGGCGACGGGGCACCGTCCGGCGCACCCGGCGGTCCGGGTGGCTCGCCGCCGAGCGGGATGCGCCCGAGCGGCCCGCCGCCCAGCCGCTGAGAGGTCGCTGAGAGCTGGTGCCGTCACCCCGCCGCGGCATGCCAAGGTGTGAGGGTGCGGTTGCTGGTGGTGGAGGATGAGGCACGGCTCGCCGCGGCGCTGCGCCGTGGACTGCAGGCCGAGGGCTTCGCGGTGGACGTCGCCGCCGACGGGCAGGACGGGCTCGAGATGGCCCGGCACGGCGGTTACGACGCGATGATCCTGGACGTGATGCTGCCCCGCCTCTCCGGTTACCGGGTGGTGCGGCAGCTGCGTGCCGAGCGGCACTGGCTGCCGGTGCTCATGCTCAGCGCCAAGGACGGGGAGTACGACCAGGCCGACGGCCTCGACTGCGGCGCCGACGACTACCTGACCAAACCGTTCTCGTACGTCGTGCTGCTCGCCCGCCTGCGTGCCCTGCTGCGCCGTGGCGCGCAGGCGCGCCCGGTGGTGCTGAGCTTCGGCGACATCGAGCTCGACCCGGCCGAGCGCCGGGTGCTGGTCGCCGGCGACGAGGTCACCCTGACCGCCCGCGAGTTCGCCTTCCTGGAATACCTGATGCGCCGCCCCGGCCAGGTGGTGTCCAAGACCGAGCTGCTCGACCACGTCTGGGACGCCGCGCTGGAGACCGCGCCGAACGCGGTCGAGGTCTACGCCGGCTACCTGCGCCGCAAGATCGGCCGGGATCGCCTGGAGACGGTGCGCGGCGCCGGCTACCGGCTGGCCGCCGCCACGCCGGTCACCTAGATGCGCCGCATCCGCGAGCTGAGCCTGCGTGCCCGGCTGCTGCTGGTCTCCGCCGCCGGGCTCACCCTGGGCCTGGCCGCGGGCGGCCTGCTGCTGGTCGCGGTCCTCGGCTACGCGCAGACCCGCTCGGTGCACTCCGAGTCGATGGACACCGCGAAAGGCGTGCAGCGCCTCGTCGACCAGGGCGCGCTGACCAACCCCATCCCGGTCACCCCGGGCGTGCAGGTCCAGGTGATCGACGCCGCGGACCGGGTCATCGCGGTCTCCGCCACCGCCGACCGCCTGGTGCCGATCCTCTACGCCGACGAGCTGCGCGACCTGCCCGACGGGCGCAGCGTCCCGATCCGCGGCACCCGGATCGGCTACGTCGGCGAGGCGCGCGTCGTGAAGCTCACCGCCGGGCCGCCGACGGCTCCGGTGCGGATCCTGGTGGCCCGGTCCACCGACCAGATCACCCAGAGCGTGCACCTGCTGCGGCTCACCCTGGCGGTCGTCTACCCGATGCTGGTGGTGCTGCTCGCGGTGATCCTGTGGCGGGCGCTGGGCGCCGCGCTGAAACCGGTGGACGCGCTGCGCTCCGGCGCGGAGGAGATCACCGGCGGCACCCGGGCCGGCCGGCTGCCGGTGCCGGACTCGCGCGACGAGGTCCACCGGCTCGCCGTCACCCTCAACGACATGCTGCACCGGCTCGACTCGGCGCGGGCCCGGCAGCGGGCGTTCGTCGCCGACGCCGCGCACGAGCTGCGCAGCCCGCTGACCAACATGCGCACCGAGCTGGAGGTGGCGCAGCGGCTGCCGGACGACACCGACTGGCCGGCGCTCACCGACGACCTGCTCGCCGACGTGCAGCGGCTCTCCCGGCTCGTCGACGACCTGCTCCTGCTGGCCCGCCAGGACGACGGCACGGCCCGCGCGGTCGCCGGCCGGGTCGAGGAGCTCGACCTGGCCCAGCTGGTCGGCGAGGCCGTGGAACGCTATCCGGACGTCGAGTACCGCGACGCCGGCGAACCGCTGCCGCTGGTCGGCGAACCGGACGCGCTCGCCCGGGTGGTGGCGAACCTGCTGGACAACGCCCTGCGGCACCGGCGGGAGAAGGTCAGCGTCAGCACCGCCGCGGACGGCGCCGACCTGCTGATCGTGGTCACCGACGACGGCCCGGGCATCCCGGAGGAGGACCGGGAACGGGTCTTCCACCGGTTCACCCGCCTCGACGACGCCCGCGCCCGCGACGCCGGCGGCTCCGGGCTGGGGCTGGCGATCGTCCGCGAGCTGGTGCGCCGGCACGGCGGCACGGTCACCCTGGGCGACGCCGGGCCGGGCCTGCGCGTCGAGGTCCGGCTGCCGGCCGGGCGCTGACTCAGCTGGGCGACGGGGACGGCAGCGGCCCGCGGTCGACGAAGCTGAACGTGGACAGCGGCGGCGCGTCGCTGGGCTGCTCCACGAACAGTTTCTTGTCCTCGGGGCTGCACTGCACCAGGCCGTACGTCTTGTTGCTGATCGTGAAGGCCGGCCGCCCGCGGTCGTCCTCGTGCTCGGCGCGGGTCAGCGTGAAAACGGTCGCGTCGGTCGGCTCGCACTCGGCCGCCACCAGCGACCCCGAGTTCCCGCCGAGCCGCACGCCCAGGCAGACCTCGTCGCCGGCCGGGTCGTGCAGCGAGCGGATCAGGAAGTCCACACCGACCGGGATCAGCGCGAACTCCGACTTCGCGCCGGTGCCGTCCCCCGCCTCGACCTCGGTGAAGTGCGAGTCCAGGGCCAGGTCGCGGTCGACCTCGACGATGTGGATGAGGGTGCGGTGCCGGCCGGCCCGGATCGCGGCCAGCCGTTCCTCCTGGGTCTGCGGGGCGGGCGCCGCGGACGGCCGGGGCGAAGCCGACGTGGGCGGGGAGCCGCCCGCCTGCCGGGCGCCGTCCGGCAGGTAGCGGATCGCGGCGCCGAGGCCGG
>NZ_JBEZZB010000210.1:0-15501 GCF_040638955.1 Actinoplanes sp. NPDC024001 | reverse complement strand
GCGCCGGCGAGCGCGGCGTCGCCCTGCGCGTCGACGCCGACGCCGCCGTCGCCGTGCTGGGTGGCCGCTTCGCCGACGTCACCGACGCGGCGCCGCTCAGTTCTTGAGGGCGGTGGCCACGGCGTCGGCGAGAGAGGTCGCCGGGCGGCCGATCAGCCGGGTCAGGTCGTCGCTGTCGGTGTCCAGCTCGCCCTCGGCGATCTTGGTGTCGGTGTCCGCGAGCAGGCCCGCGTACTGCTCGGGCAGGCCGGCCCCGACCAGGACCGCCTGGTACTCGGCGACCGGCAGGTCGCGGTACTCGACCGGGGTGCCGGACTGGCGGGCCACCTCGGCGGCCAGCTCGGCCATCGTGAACGCCTCGCCGCCCAGCTCGTAGACCCCGGGCTCGGCGGAGAGCAGAACCGCGGCGGCGGCCTCGGCGAAGTCGGCGCGGGTGGCCGCGGCGATCCGGCCGTCACGGGCGCTGCCCAGGAACGCGCCGGTGCTCAGCGCCGTACCGAACTGGCCGGTGTAGTTCTCGATGTACCAGCCGTTGCGCAGCAACGCGAAGGGAATGCCGGCGGCCGCGATGACCTGCTCGGTGGCGAGGTGCTCGGGGGCGAGCCCGACCCGCGTGGTGTCCGCGCGCAGGATGCTGGTGTAGGCCAGGAAGCCGACTCCGGCGGCGCGGGCCGCCTCGATCGCGGCGGTGTGCTGCGGCACCCGCTTGCCCACCTCGTTGCCGGAGATCAGCAGCAGCCGGTCGATGCCCGCGAACGCGGTCGCCAGCGTCTCCGGCCGGTCGTAGTCGGCCTCGCGGACCTGGACACCGAGGGCGGCCAGGCGGGCGGCCTTGCCGGTGTCGCGGACCGCCGCGACGATCTCGCCCGGCGCGACGCCCCGGCTGATCAGGGCCTCGACGACGAGACGGCCCAGGTGTCCGGTGGCTCCGGTGACGGCGATGGTCATGGCAACTCCTCGAGACGAACGGGTACTGGCCAGAAGAATGCACTAACTTTTCGAAAGCGCCAACCTTCGGTGAGCGCCCTCACGAGACTCAGCGCGGTCTCCGGCGGTATCGTCGGCGGCATGAGTGAGCCGGACGACGACCTGATTCCCAGCGTCTTCGCCCGCGAGTGCGCCTCCCGCGCGGTGCTGGCCGACGTGACCGGCCGCTGGGGCACGCTGGCGCTCGCCGCCCTGCACGAGGGGGCCTACCGGTTCAACGCGCTGCGCCGGCGCGTCGACGGGGTGAGCGAGAAGATGCTGGCCCAGACGTTGCAGGCCCTCGAGCGTGACGGCCTGGTCCGCCGCGAGGTGCAGGCGACCATCCCGCCCCGGGTGGAGTACAGCCTGACCGAGATGGGCGAGCGGGTCGCCGCCAAGCTGGTCGAGCTGATCGAGCTGGTCGAGGGTGAGATCGGTCGCGTCCGTTCCGCGCAGCAGGAGTACGACCAGGCCCGCTGATAGGTTTCGATCATGAGTGCCGACGCCCCGATCCGAACTGACGTCCCGCCCTCCGGTCCCGGCTGCGCCGAGTGCCTGGAGACCGACGGCTGGTGGTTCCACCTGCGCCGCTGCGCCCAGTGCGGGCACATCGGCTGCTGCGACACCTCCCCGTCGCAGCACGCGACCGCCCACTTCCGCAGCACCGGGCACCCGATCATCCAGTCCTTCGAGCCGGGCGAGGACTGGTACTGGGACTACACCTCCGAGCAGGCCGCCAGCGGTCCGGAGCTGGCCCCGCCGACCAGCCGTCCCGAGGAGCAGCCGGTGCCCGGCCCGCTCGGGGCCGTCCCCGCCGACTGGCGAAGCAAGCTGAACCGCTGAACGCGCCGCCCGGTCGTCCGTGCGACCGGGCCCCGGCCGCCAATAGTTTCACCGTCCGTGACGCCCGGCCTGCGCGGAGCCCGTCAGCGCGGCGGCGGAGTCCCTCGCCCGCCCGATCTTCCGCATCCGGATCGTCTGCAAGCGGACGTAATGGTTGCTGAAAGGTTCAGCCCTCAGATGAACGACGGCCAGGCCGATGGAGCCTACGTCGAACAATCGTGGAGGGCAGATGCGCGGTCTAGAGAACATCGGTACGGCCAAGCGGCTCAGTGCCATCGTGGCCACCGGAGCCGTCGCGCTCGGCGCGATGGCGACGATCACCCTGTTGGGGCAGGCCAAGCTGGCCGACCAGGCGGAGGAGATGCGCAGCCTGGAGGCCGGGCTCGCCGCGCTGAACCACCTGAACAACCGCCAGAGCGAGCTGAAGGTGGACGCGTACCGGGCCGCCCTCGGCCACGACGTCAGCGGTGACGTGAAGGACGACGTGGAATCGGCGGTCAACGCCGCGAACCTGGTCGTCACCTCCGGCCTGCCGGCCGACATCACCGCCGAGTTCAACGGCTACCGGCCGGACTTCGACGCCTTCAACGACTTCATCCTCGCCTTCGTCGACGAGGGCGTGGCGAACCCGAAGTCGGTGGTCAACCGAACCGATGAGATCGCGGAGCGCAACAACAAGACCGACGACGAGCTGGACACCCTCACCGAGAAGGTGGAGACCCGGGTCGCCGAGCAGAAGGCCGAGATGGCGAGCACCGTCAGCTCGACCCGCACCACCGCGATCATCGTCGCGCTGGCCGGTCTGGTGCTGCTGATCGGCCTCGCCGTCCCGATGGTGCGCTCGATCCTCGGCCCGATCCGCAAGCTGGGCCTGGTGATCGACGCGCTGGACGGCGGCGACCTGACCGTGCGCAGCGGTATCACCAGCCGCGACGAGATCGGCCAGATGGCCGCCGGCCTGGACCGCTCCCTCGACAAGCTCCGCGAGTCGATGCAGACCATCGCCCACGACGCGGACAGCCTGGCCGCCGCCTCGACCGAGCTGGCCGCCGTCTCCGGCGAGATCGCCGCCGCGGTCGACAACACCGACCGGCAGAGCAGCTCCGCCTCGATCGAGGCCGACGAGATCTCCCGCAACGTGCAGACCGTGGCCGCCGGCTCCGAGGAGATGGGCCTGTCGATCCGGGAGATCTCCCGCAACGCGGCCGACGCCGCCCAGGTCGCCTCGATCGCGGTCTCCGAGGCCGCCCGCGCCACCGAGACCATCCGTCAGCTCGGCGAGTCGTCCGCCGAGATCGGCAACGTGATCAAGCTGATCACCAGCATCGCCGAGCAGACCAACCTGCTCGCCCTCAACGCCACCATCGAGGCCGCGCGTGCCGGCGACGCCGGCAAGGGCTTCGCGGTCGTCGCCAGCGAGGTCAAGGACCTGGCCCAGGAGACCGCCCGCGCCACCGAGGACATCGGCGCCCGGGTCAACGCCATCCAGCAGGACACCGGCGGCGCGGTCGAGGTCATCAACCGCATCTCCGAGGTCATCGCGCAGATCAACGACTTCCAGACCACGATCGCCTCGGCGGTGGAGGAGCAGACCGCCACCACCGGTGAGATGAGCCGCAGCATCGCTGAGGTGGCGGCCGGTTCCAGCCGGATCGCCGCGAACATCACCGACGTCTCGGAGGCCAGCGCGGCCACGGTCGGCGGGGTCAACCAGACCCGGGAGGCGAGCACCGAGGTCTCGCGTACCGCTGAGGAGCTGCGCGGCCTGGTCGCCGCGTTCAAGTTCTGACCGATCATCGAGCATGCCGGGGCCGGCCACCGTCAGGTGGCCGGCCCTTTGCTCATGGTCGGCCCCGGGATGCCGATGGGACCCGTATGCGGTGGCTGACCCGGAGCGGCGAGGAGTCCGTCGACGACACGTTGCTGACCCGTCGCCGGACGATGGAGAAGAGCGCGCTGCTCAGCCGCGGCCTCGGCATGATCGCCACGATCCTGTTCGTGACAGGGGTCGGCGCCACCGGCTTCGAAACGGCTCCGCCGGCACTGCGGGCCGTCTGTTACGTCGGGATCGCCGCGATGCTCGTGGCCAACGCGCTCGCGACGTACGGGCTGCTGCGCCCGGCGTCGCGCCACTACGGGCGGCAGAGCGCCGTCCAGGTCACCCTCGACACCCTGGTGATCTCCGGCCTCGTCGGCTACTCCGAGCATTTCAGCGGCGACCTGTCCTGGCCGATCCTGGCAGTGCCGGTCGTGGTCGCCGCGGTCCGGCACCAGCTGGCCGGCGCGCTGCTGGCGTGGGCGACCACCACGGCCGCGTTCGCCGCGATGGTGCCCGGCGCGGCGGGCTCGTCGACCGTGCGCGACGTCCTGTTCGCCGGACTGATCAACCTGCTGATCGCCCTGGTCACCGGCTTCCAGTCGCTGGCGTTCGCCCGCCAGTTCGCCACCCTGAACCAGACCCGGCGGGCACTGCAGCACCAGGCCACCCACGACCCGCTGACCGGGCTGCCCAACCGGGCGCAGCTCGACGGGTACGCCGAGCGGTTCGCCGGCCGCCCGCTCGCCGTGCTGCTGCTCGACCTGAACGGCTTCAAACAGGTCAACGACACGTACGGGCACGCGGCCGGGGACCGGCTGCTGCACGAGATCGGTGGTCGCCTGACCGGCGCGCTCGACGATCAGGGGCTGGCCGGACGGCTCGGCGGCGACGAGTTCCTGGTGCTGCTCCCGGACGCCGAACCGGAGGCGATCGCGCCGGTCGTCGAGCGGATCCGCGAGGCCGTGGCCCGGCCGGTGGTGGTCGGCGGCGGACACGAGGTCACCGTCGGCGTGAGCGTGGGCCGGGCGCACCGGCCGGCCGGCGGCACCGCCGGGCTGGACGCGCTGACCGCCGAGGCGGACGCCGCGATGTACCGCGACAAGCGCGGCCGGACACTGGTCGCCTGACCGGCTCAAGGATGGCCCCGGGATGCCGATGGTGGGCTCATGCGCACGCTGACCGGCACCCGGGACGAGCCGCCGGCCGACGACTCGCAGCTGTCCCGGCGGCGCACGATCGAGAGCGCCCAGCTGGTCTCCCGTACGATCGGGATCGCCTTCTCGGCGATCTATGCCGGCGGCGGCGCCGGCTTCGGGCCGAGCGTGCTGAGCGACGCGATGCTGCTGGCCTGCTGGGCCGGTTTCGGTCTGATGGCCGTGGCGAACGTGCTGGGTTTCCTGGCCCGCCGGCGTCCGGGGGCGTGGTGGTACTCCCGGTTCAGCACTGCGCAGGTGGTTCTCGACACCGCCACCATCCTGGCCTTCGTGATCGTCTCCGAGCGCGAGTTCCCGCAGAGCACCTGGCCGCTGCTCGGGCTGGCGATCACGATCGCTGCCCTGCGGCTGCGGCTGACCGGCGCGTTGCTGGTCTTCGCCGTGACCTCGGTGGCGTTCGCGCTGTTCGTGCCGGCCTCGATCGACCTGCCGTTCGTGGTCGGGATCAACGCGATGACCGCGGTCATCGCCGGGGCCCAGGCCTCGGCCTTCGACCGGCAGCTGAGGACGCTGCACGAGACCCGGCAGGCGCTGCAGCACCAGGCAACCCATGACGGGCTCACCGGGCTGCCCAACCGCGCGCAACTGGCCGCGTACGCCGAACGGGCCGCCGGCCGGCCGCTGGCCGTGCTGCTGCTCGACCTGAACGGCTTCAAGCAGGTCAACGACACCTACGGGCACGCGGCCGGTGACCGGCTGCTGCACGAGGTGGGGGCGCGGCTGACCGGCGTGCTCGGCGCGGAGGGGCTGGCCGGGCGGCTCGGCGGCGACGAGTTCCTGGTGCTGCTCCCGGACGCCGGCACCGCGGAGGTCGCCCGCGCCGTGGTCCGGATCCGCGACGCGGTCCGCCGCCCGGTCGACCTCGGCGACGGCCGGGAGGTCACCGTCGGCGTCAGCGCGGGGGTGGCGATCCGCCCGGCCGGTGGCGACGCCGGCCTGGACGCGCTGAGCGCCGAGGCCGACGCCGCCATGTACCGCGATAAGCGCAGCCGCCGAGCCGCCTGACCCTGCCGCGGCTGTCCCCGGGTGCTGTGTGCGGGCTCGTTGGGCGACCCTGGGCGTCAGCCGGAAGATCCGGCTGACGCCGGGTGCTGTGTGCGGGCACGGAAGGCGACTCTGGGCGTCAGCCGGTCTGCTTCCAGGAGTCCAGGACCTCGGGGACGGTGGTCGCGCGCGGGGGCGTCGGCGCGCCCGCCGGCGTGCGGTCGAAGCGCGGCGCCGGCGCCGGCTGCACCACCCCGCCCACCTCGACGAACGTCCCCCGCGCCCGGTTGTGCGGGTGATCCGGCGCCTCACCCGGCGACAGCACCGGGCTCACGCATGCGTCCACCCCGTCGAACACCGCGGCCCACTCGTCGCGGGTCCGGGACGCGAACCGCTCCGCGAAGATCCGGCGCAGCGCCGGCCACCCGGACCGGTCCATCTGGTGCGGCAGGCTCTCGTCGCCGTCGAGCCCCAGCCCGCGCAGCAGCGCCGCGTAGAACTGCGGCTCCAGCGCGCCGACCGCCAGATGGCCGCCGTCCGACGCCCGGTAGGTGTCGTAGAACGGCGCCCCACCGTCGAGCAGGTTCTCGCCCCGGCCGCCACGCCACATCCCGCCCGCGATCATCCCGTGCAGGAACGTGGTGAGCAGCGCCGAGCCGTCCACCATCGCCGCGTCCACCACCTGGCCGCGGCCGGAGCGTTCGCGTTCCAGCAGCGCCGCGAGCACCCCGACGGCCATCAGCATCCCGCCCCCGGCGAAGTCGGCGAGCAGGTTGATCGGCGCGTGCGGGTTCTCGCCGGGCCGGCCGAGCGGCTCCAGGGCGCCGGCGATCGCCAGGTAGTCGATGTCGTGGCCGGCGGCGGGCGCGAGCGGGCCGTCCTGCCCCCAGCCGGTCATCCGCGCGTACACCAGCCGGGGGTTGATCTTCTCGCACGCCGCCGGGCCGAAGCCGAGCCGCTCGGCCACCCCCGGGCGATAGCCCTCCACCAGCACGTCGGCCTGCTCGATCAGGCTCAGCAGCCCGGCGATGCCGGCCTCCGATTTCAGATCCAGAGCAACGGTACGGCGGGAGCGCTGCAACGGCCCGGCCTGCGGAACGAGTGGTCCGGTGCCGCTGGGCCGGTCCACCAGCACCACGTCGGCGCCGAGGTCGGCGAGGACCATGCAACCGAACGGTCCGGGTGCGAGGCCGGCCAGTTCGACCACCCTGACGCCGGCGAGCGGCGGGCGACCCTCAGAGGACACGCGCGATCAGCTCCTTCATGATCTCGTTCGTGCCGCCGTAGATCTTCTGGACCCGGGCGTCCGCGTACATCGTGGCGATCGGGTACTCGGTGGTGTAGCCGTAGCCGCCGAAGATCTGCAGGCAGCGGTCGACCACCTCGCACTGCCCCTCGGTGAGATACAGCTTGGCCATCGCGGCGGTCGCCACGTCCAGCTCACCACGGGCGTGCCGGCTGATGCAGTCGTCCAGGAAGATCCGGGACACCCGGGTCCGGGTGGCGCAGTCGGCGAGCACCATCCGGGTGTTCTGGTGCCCCAGCAGGGCCTTGCCGAAGGCGGTGCGCTCCTTGGCGTACGCCGTGGCCAGCTCGACCGCGCGCTGCATGGCAGCGACCGCGCCGACGCCGATGACCAGCCGCTCCTGCGGCAGCTGCTGCATCATCTGGATGAATCCGGCGTTCTCGGTGCCCAGCAGGTTGGCGGCCGGCACCCGGAAGTCGTCGAAGAACAGCTCGGCCGTGTCGTTGGAGTGCAGGCCGATCTTCTCCAGGTTGCGGCCGCGGCGGAACCCGGCCGGGTCGCCGCCGACCTCGCAGACCAGCAGCGAGATGCCGTGCGCCTTGGCGGACTGATCGGTCTTCACCGCCAGGATGATCAGGTCGGCGAGTCCACCGTTCGTGATGAACGTCTTCGCGCCGGTCACCAGGTAGTCTTCGCCGTCGCGCACGGCCCGGGTGCGGATCGCCTGGACGTCGGAGCCGCCGTCCGGCTCGGTCATCCCGATCGCGCCGATCAGCTCGCCACTGGTCAGTCCCGGCAGCCAGCGCTGCTTCTGCTCCTCGGTGCCGTAGGCGACCAGGTAGCCGGTGACGATGCCGCTGTGCACGGCCAGGCCGAGGCTGCCCTCGCCGGCCAGCGTCTGCTCGTGCAGCAGCACGGCCTCGTGGGTGAAGTCGCCGCCCCCGCCGCCGTACTGCTCCGGGACGGAGAGGCCGAGCAGGCCGAGCTCGCCGGCCCGGCGGTAGTGCTCGCGGTCGGGGTGGCCCTGTTTCTCCAGGCGGCCGGCGTGCGGCAGCACCTCTTTGGTGAAGAAGGCGCGGGCCAGCTCGGCCAGGTCGTCGTGTTCCGGCTTGCGCCACGGCTCGGCGTAGCCGTCCAGTCCAGGCGTTGGCATCGACACACCCTCGAACACTATTGGCGATGTGTCAATAAGCGCGATATGAATTCTCGCCATTCATCGTTTGATCCGATCAACGCATCGACGCACCCCCGATCGCGGAAGCCGATGAATCGACCTGACGTAAGGTCACGGAGTGGTGCATGTCGAGGCGGCCCGGCGCCGCCGGCTGGAACCGGACGCCCGGCGCGAGCAGATCCTCTCGGTGGCGATCCGCCTGTTCGGGGAGAAACCGTACGCGGAGGTGTCCACCACCGATGTGGCGCGAATAGCCGGAGTGGCGCGCGGGCTGGTGAACCACTATTTCAGGACGAAGAAGGACCTTTACCTCGAAGTCGTCCGGGTGATGCTCACCGTGCCGGCGGTGGCCGTGGAGAGCCTTTCGGCGGGCGAACCGGCCGAACGGGCCGAAGCCATCGTGAACTGGTTCCTCGACGTCCTTTCCCGGCACGGCACCACGTGGCTCGCCGCCACCTCGGCCGGCGGGATGGCCGGTGATGCTGATGTGGACGCCGTGATCGCTGAGGCGGTCGATGTGGCCGCGGACGGTGTGCTCTCCGCGTTCGGCCTGGGGGAGCAGCCGACGGAGGCGCTGCGCGGGATGGCCCGGTCCTACGTCGGCCTGGCCATCCACACCGGGCGGGAGTGGCTGCAGCGCGGCGCCCTCACCCGCGACCAGGTGCACATCCTGCTGACCACGACGTTGCTGACCATGGTGGACCGAGTGTTCCCGCAGGCTCGCTGACGGACCGGAGCGTCCGCGATGCGGACTCTCCGGTCCCCGCTTGAGCCTAGCCTCCTAGGATGCCCTAGCGGGTGTGCCGGGGGACCGTGGACAAACGGCGCGCCGACCGGCAGCGTCAGATCATGGGTGCATATCGGGAGGCGTACCACCGCAGCATCACCGACCCGGACGGCTTCTGGCGCGAGGCCGCCACCGCCGTCGACTGGCACCGGGACCCGGAGCGGATCCTCGACGACAGCGAGGCGCCACTGTTCCGCTGGTTTCCCGACGCCGAGCTGAACACCTGCCACAACGCGCTGGACCGGCACGTCGACGCGGGGCGCGGGGACCAGCCCGCGCTGATCTACGACAGTCCGGTGACCGGGGCGGTGCGCTCGTACTCGTACCGGGAACTGCGCGACGAAGTCGCGATCTTCGCCGGCGCTCTGCGCCGGCTCGGGGTGACGCCGGGCGACCGTGTGGTGATCTACATGGCGATGGTGCCGGAGGCGGTCGTCGCGATGCTGGCCTGCGCCCGGCTCGGCGCCGTGCACTCGGTGGTCTTCGGTGGTTTCGGCGCCCGCGAGCTGGCCGCGCGCATCGACGACGCCCGTCCGAAGGTGATCGTGGCGTCCTCGTGCGGGATCGAGGCCGGGCGGGTGGTGCCCTACCAGCCGATGCTCGACGCGGCGCTGGCCGAGTCGGCGCACCGGCCGGAGCACCGGGTGATCCTGCAGCGCCCGGAGTCACCGGCGGTGCTCGCCGACGGCGATCTCGACTGGGCGGAGGCGATCGCCGGCGCGCACCCGGCCCTCTGCGTGCCGGTGCGGGCCACCGACCCGCTCTACATCCTCTACACGTCCGGGACGACCGGCCGGCCCAAGGGCGTGGTCCGCGACAACGGCGGCCACGCGGTCGCGTTGCGCTGGTCGATGGAGAACATCTTCGGGGTACGCCCGGGCGAGGTGTTCTGGGCGGCGTCCGATGTGGGCTGGGTGGTCGGGCACTCGTACATCGTGTACGGACCGCTGCTCGCCGGCGCCACCACGATCCTCTACGAGGGCAAGCCGGTCGGCACCCCCGACGCGGGCGCGTTCTGGCGGGTCGTGGAGCAGCACCGGGTCGCGGTGATGTTCACCGCGCCGACCGCGATCCGGGCGATCCGCAAGGAGGACCCGGACGGCAAGCTCGCGGCCGCGCGCGATCTGCGCGGCCTGCGCACGCTCTTCCTGGCCGGCGAGCGGCTCGACCCGCCGACGTACGCGTGGGCCGGCGACGTGCTGGACCGTCCGGTGATCGACAACTGGTGGCAGACCGAGACCGGCTGGCCGATCGCGGCGAGCCCGCGCGGCCTGGAGGAGCTGCCGACCCGGCCGGGCTCACCGTCGGTGCCGATGCCCGGTTACCGGGTGCGGATCGTCGACGAGTCCGGGGCCGACGTGCCGGCCGGCCAGGAGGGGGCGATCGTGATCGGGCTGCCGCTGCCGCCGGGCTGTCTGCCGACGCTCTGGCACGACGACGAGCGGTACGTGCGCTCCTACCTCGGCACCTTCCAGGGCAACTACCTGACCGGCGACGGCGGGATGTTCGACGCCGACGGCTACCTCTACGTGCTGGGGCGTACCGACGACGTGATCAACGTGGCCGGTCACCGGCTCTCCACGGGCGCCATGGAGGAGGTCCTGGCCGGGCATCCGGCGGTCGCCGAGTGCGCCGTGATCGGCGTCGGTGACCTGCTCAAGGGTCAGGTGCCGCGCGGGTTCGTGGTGGTCAAGGGCGGCGTGGACGCGGAACCGGAGCAGCTGGAGGCCGAGCTGGTGGCCCGGGTGCGTGACCGGATCGGCCCGGTGGCCGCGCTGCGCCGGGTGGACGTGGTGGCCGCCCTGCCGAAGACCCGCTCGGGCAAGATCCTGCGGGGCACGATGCGGGGCATCGCCGACGGCCGGGACGAGCCGGTGCCGTCGACGATCGAGAACCCGGACGTGCTCGAGGCGCTGCGCCCGGTCCTGCGCACGCCCCGGTGACCCGGCTGACGCTCAGGGCTGTTCGCGGGCGCCCGGGACAGCTCTGGGAGTCAGCCGGTGGGCCGGTGTGCGGCGCCGGATTGACCGGGCCGGGCGCCGCACACCGGGTCAGTGGGTGGCCGAGCCGTACGCGGTGAGGAAGCGGTCGCGGAAGGCGTTCATCGGCCAGACCGGCGCGTCGGTCGCCGGCTTGAAGCCCTCGGTCCAGTTCCACGAGCTGATCCTGTCGAGGACGGCCGGGTCGCGGGCCACGATGGTGATCGGCACGTCGTGGCCGGCGTCCTCGCCGACGACCACCTTGGACGGCTGGTGGTCGCCGAGGAAGACCAGCACCAGGTTCTCGTCGCCGTACTTGCGCGCCCAGTCGAGCAGCGTGGTCAGCGTGTACTGGACGGACTTGCCGTACTGGGTGCGGACCTTCTTCGAGCTGCCCCAGACATCCTTCTTCTTCGGCGCGTTCGCGACGTCCTGGTGGTAGACCGAGCCGTCACCGACCTTCTCCCAGTCCAGGAACGTCGGGATCGGCGTCCACGGGGTGTGGCTGGAGATCAGCGGCATCTCCACCATCAGCGGCTGCCGGTTCGGCTTGGCGTACTCCAGCTCGGTGAACTTCTTCAGCGTGAACTGGTCGGGCATCTGCGCCCAGCTGAACTTGGGGCCCTGGTAGCCGAGGTTGCGCGAGTCCCAGATCCGGTTGTAGCCGTAGAAGGTGCCCTCCGGGAAGGCGCGGGTGGCGCCCGGCATGACGCTGACGGTGTCCCAGCCGGAGCGCTTGAACGAGCTGGTCAGGGTGAGCCGGTCGCTGGCGGTGAGGTTGCGGTACCGGCTCTGGTTGTTGATCCACAGGCCGGAGAGCAGGGTCGAGTGGGCCAGCCAGCTGTTGCCGCCGAAGGTGGGGGAGGTGAGCCAGCCGCTGCGCGCGGCGAACCCGGCCTGCTGCAGGGCGGCGGACTGCTCGTCGAGCACGGCGTTGACGCCCGGGGCCAGCTCGGGCGACTCCAGGGCGTTGCGGCCGTAACTCTCCACGAAGGTGAAGATCACGTCCTTGCCGCGCAGGCCGGTGAGCAGCTGGTCGCCGGTGGCGGTCTTGAACGGGTCGGCGGCGACCTCCTCGGCGAACCGGGCCTCGTCGGCGAAGCCCGCGCGGGCCTGGTGGGCCCGGTCCCAGGCGTAGGTGACGGTGCTGCGGGCGGCCAGCGGCACCCGGGGGACGAGCTGCACGCCGAGCAGCAGCACGGCCACCCAGACGACGGTGATCCCGCCCGCGGTGTAGGCGGAGATCCGGCGGTGCCGGGCGACCAGGTCGGTGACCCGCAGGACGGCCCAGACGACCAGGGCGATGACCAGCGCGCCGCCGAGCAGCGCGCCGGCGGCGGCACCGTAGGCGGCGGCCTGTCCGTACGAGTCGCGGATGAAGCCGTAGGTGTCGTCGAACAGCTCCCAGTCCAGGACCGGGTCGAACGGCCGGGCCAGGGTCTCGAACCAGCCCATGTCCAGGGACTTCTCGATGACCAGCCAGCCGAGGGCGGCCCCGGCGATCGAGGCGATGATCACGCGCGGTCGGCGGGGGAGGACGATCAGCACCGCGATGCCGAGGGCCGCCTCGATCGGGATGCGGGCGAACCCGCCGAGCGAGAGGCGCTTGAGGATGTTCGGGTAGAGCAGCGCGACGAAGACGACCACGCAGGCCAGGACGGTCAGGCCCAGCGAGACCCGGGGGTGGCTCAACAGGCGGCGAAGCCGGCCCGGCTGCTGCTGCTCTTCCGGGACCGTCTGGTCCGGCTCCGGCTGGGCGTCTTCTGGGGTCTGCGGGTCGGCGAGGTCTGTCGGCTGCACGTGAAAGGGAACGCATGGTCCGCCCGGATGGTTCAGCGTGATCGCCAAATGTTCTACCTTGTCGATCATGAACGAGCGGGTGGACGTGATCATGCCGGTGGCATCGGTACCGGATCTGCGCGTGCCGCCGCTCGCCGTGACCACCGGTGATCCGCGGGTCGAGTGGGTGGACATGCCCAACGGCACGTGGGCGTTTCAGCTGCGACCGACGATGCGGATCCCCTACGACCCGGCCGGTGCGGTGCGGGCCCGCCGGCACCTGCGCGCGCTCCCGGTCGACCTGGCGATCCGGTTGGTGTTCGTGCTGATCATGCTGACGACCTTTGTCGGCGAGGGGCCCTTCCTGGGGCTGTCCTCGGACACCTGGCTATGGGCCCGGCTCGGGGCGATCATCGCGGTGATCGCCTGGTCGTTCCCGCTGCGGCGGTGGCTGCCGGAGCAGTACCCGGTGACCCAGGCCGGGCGGGTGGTGCGGGTGCCGCACCTGCCTTGCGAGGTCGCTGAGGAGTGGGTCCGGCTCAACCCGGAGACCGTGCGGATCGTCGCTGAGAACGTCCCGGTCCGCCGCTACCGCCCCCGGGTCTACGTGATCTGGTCGGCCGCCTGCTTTGCCGGCGCGCTGCTCGTGGGGGTGGCGCTGGTCCGCGACGCGGTGCCGGGCCGGCTCTGGCTCGCTGTCCCGGCGCTGCTGATCGCCGCGGTGGTGGCCATCGTCAAGGGTGCTGCGCCCGGATTGCGGCCCACGTTCCCTAGATCGACGGACGGATCGCGGTAGCCGGGACCGCCACCCATCGCCGGGTCCACCCTGGGTGCGTGGAGTTACGGCAGCTCAGCTACGTCGAGGCGGTCGCCCGGTACGGCGGGTTCACCCGCGCCGCCGAGCGGCTGCACGTCGCCCAGTCGGCGGTGTCCGCGCAGATCCGGGCCCTGGAGGCGGAACTCGGGCTGGCGCTGTTCGCCCGGACCACCCGCAAGGTGGCGCTGACCCCGGCCGGGGAGCTGTTCGTGGCCCGCGCCCGGCGGGTCCTGGCTGAGCTGGACGGGGCCCGTACCGAGATCAGCGAGATCACCGCGGTGGTCAGCGGGCGGGTCAGCATCGGCGCCACCGCGCACCTCGGGCCGTACGACCTGCCGCAGGCGCTGGCCCGCTTCCGCGACCGGTTCCCGGGCATCGCGCTGCGGCTGCGCTCCGGGCTGCTCACCGGTCTGCTCGGCGCCGTCGACGCCGGCGAGCTGGACCTGGTGGTCGGCCCGGTGCACGGCGCCCTGCCGGCCCGCTTCGACGCGCTGCCGCTCACCGACGAGCAGCTGCTGCTGGCCCTGCCGCTCGGCCACACGCTGGCCCGCTCCGGGCGGCTCACCCTGGGGGAGGCCCGCGACGAGCCGTTCGTGTCGCTGCCGGCGGGCAACGGACTGCGGTGGATCCTCGACGACGCGGCCCGCTCGGCCGGCTTCACGCCGCGGGTGGAGTTCGAGTCGGCCACCGTGGCCGGGATCCGCGAGCTGGTGGCGGCCGGGCTGGGCGTCGGGCTGCTGTCCCGGGCGGTGGCGGAGGGCGCGCACGGCCCGGCCGTGGCGGTCCGGCACCTGCATCCGACCCCGGTGCACCCGCCGATCGGGGTGATGCACAGCCGGGACCGGCCGCTCAGCCCGGCCGCCCAGTCCTGCCGGCATCATCTGGTCGAGGTGGCCGGCCGCCAGAGCGACCCGAGCCACCGCCACAGCGGCGACGAACCGGAGTGACGGTCAGCCCCACCGTCTGCTAGACCGATCATCATGAAAGTGATCAATCTGGGGCTGCGGTTCGTGCTGGAGCTCTGCGCGCTGGCCGCGCTCGCCTACGGCGGCTGGCGAACGCCCGGGCCCATCGGGGTGCGAATCCTCGCGGCGGTCGCCCTGCCGCTGCTGGCCGCGATCGTCTGGGGGCGCTGGGTCGCGCCGAAGGCCAGCCACCCGCTGCCCGACCCGCAGCGGCTGATCCCGGAGTGGCTGGTCTTCGGCGGCGGCGCGGTCGCTCTGATCGTCACCGGTCACCCGCTGCTCGGCGCGGTGCTCGCGGTGCTGGCCGCGGTGAACCGGTGGGCCCTGCACGCGCTGCGGACCGGCACCGGCGGGCAGCCGCTCTGAGTCAGGGGTGCTCGGCGCGCCGGGACGGGTACCAGGTGTCGCCGACCGGGTCGCCGGCCATGTTCCAGCTCCACGAGACCGTCGGGGTGATCCGCAGGTAGAAGCCGGGACCGACGATGCCGGCCCGCTCGACCGGGCCGGTGGCCTCGCCGTAGACGCGGATGCCGCGGGCGATGAACGGGTCGAACGAGACCATGTCGTCGATCACCAGGGCCACCCGGTGGTGCCCGGCGGTGACGTTGCGGACCTTGCGGGTGCGCAGCACGGAGACGCCCGAACCGCCCACCCAGAAGTGGGTGCCGTCGAACTCGAAGCTCACCGGCGCGACGTCCGGCTGGTCGTCGGCGCCGACGGTGGCCAGCCGGGCCAGGGGCTGGGAACGCAGATAGGCAAGCTCGTCCTCGGTGAACGTCATGACACCACAGGATAGGAGCCTATTGCGACTAAGCCCATATATGCGATAGGAATAGCGGGCATTGCAACGTACCCCTGCCTGGAGCTCTCCTTGACCACCTCCGTCGCTCCCGCGCCGGCTGCCGGCCCGGCCACCGCGGTGGCCGGG
>NZ_JBEZZB010000209.1:0-15506 GCF_040638955.1 Actinoplanes sp. NPDC024001 | reverse complement strand
GCTCGGGCGCCTCGGCCCGCTCGGGCGCCTCGGCCCGCTCGGGCGCCTCGGCCGGCTCGGTGGGCGCCGGGCTGGGTGCCTCGGGTGCCGGCTCCTCGAAGCCGGGCTCGTCGGCCAGGTCGGCCACCACTTCGAGGAAGGTGGGCGCCTCCTCCTCCGGGAGCCGCTCGGGCAGCCCGTCGCCGTAGGTCACCGGCGCCTCGGTGTCGTCGAGCGCGACGGACGGCTCACCGCGCACGATCGCGTCGGCGTCGGGTCCCTCGATCATGCTGTTGGCCGGGCCGGGCTTGTTGCGGTAGAACCGGCCCCGGCCACGGCTCAGGTCGTGGCCGATCGCGAGGGCCTCCATCTCGTACGAGACGCGGTGCTTGTGGTCGTCGTCGACCCAGTCGCGGTTGTAGATCCGGCCGAAAACGATCACCGGATCGCCGACGGCGATCGAGGATGCGACGCCTTCGGCGAGTTTGCGCCACGCGGTCACCCGCACCCGCATGGTGTTGCCGTCCACCCACCGGCCGGTCTCCCGGTCGAGGCGGCGGGCCGTGGAGGCGACCCGGAAGTTGGCGACCAGCGAGTTGGTGCTGCTGACCCGGCGCCACTCGGGCGCGGTCAACACATTGCCGACCAGGACAATGGTGGTTTCGTTCACGACGTTTCTCTCCCTCGGGGACGTTCGACGATGTCGGTCGAGGCAGAGCTTGGCCGCTGCGGCGCCGGCTCCGGGGATCTTGCCGGTTCCGGCTGTGGACAGCGCCGAACTGTGGACAACGCCCGCGCCGGCGAGCGGATTTGATATGGCACACCACCGCGTACCGGTGGGTAACCTGGGCGTGTGGAGACCGACGTCCTTGGCTGGCCCTACGAACGGCACAGCATCGATCTGGGCAGCGACGACGAGGGCCCGGTGGTGGCGACTCTGGTGCGCCGGCGGGCGGAGACACCGACCCGGCGCGCGGTGCTGCACGTGCACGGCTTCGTCGACTACTTCTTCCAGACCCATCTGGCCGATTTCTTCGTCGAGCGCGGCTGGGACTTCTACGCCCTCGACCTGCGAAAATACGGCCGCAGTCTGCTGCCGCACCAGACGCCGAACTTCGCCCGCAGCCTCACCGACTACTTCCCGGAGCTCGACGAGGCGGCCCGGATCATCCGGGAGCAGGACGGCCACGACCAACTGCTGGTCACCGGCCACTCCACGGGAGGCCTGATCACCTCGTTGTGGGCGCACACCCGCAAGGGGCGCGGCATCGTCGACGGACTGTTTCTGAACAGTCCGTTCTTCGACTTCAACCTGCCCTGGCTGATGCGCCGGCCGTTGCTGGCCGCCGTGCTCGCGATCAGCGGCCGCTCGCCGTACCGAAAAATGCCGGTCGCCTCGCTCGGCCTCTATGGCAAGAGCCTGCACAGCGAGCACCACGGTGAGTGGAACTACGACCTGGCCTGGAAGCCGATCATGGGTTTCCCGGTGCGGACGGGCTGGCTGGACGCCATCCGGCGCGGCCAGCGCCGGCTGCGCGCCGGCCTCGACATCGACGTGCCGGTGCTGGTGGCCTGTTCCAGCCGCACGTTCCGCGGCCGGGAATGGCACGACGACGTGCGGGTGACCGATTCCGTGCTGGACGTGGAACACATCACCCGCTGGGCGCCCGGGCTCGGGCCGCGGGTGACCATCGCGCGCTTCGACGGCGGCATGCACGATCTCACGCTCTCCGGCAAGGAGGTGCGCACCGAGGTGTTCCGTGAGCTGGGCCGCTGGGTGAACGCGTTCCTGCCCGCGCCGGGCACCCCGGAGGTCGCCGTGCCGCCGGCGCCGGAGGACCAGGCGGGCCGGGCCACCATGCTCGGAGCCGCCGAAGCGGCGGTGGAATCGGCAATCGCCGACGAGGCGGACGACAAGTCCGGCACGACCGCCTAGTATGTGCAGGCCAGCGCTCGTAGCTCAGCGGATAGAGCAACGGACTTCTAATCCGTCGGTCGCAGGTTCGAATCCTGCCGGGCGCGCCAACCACTTCGACCCACCGCGATAGGCGAACCAGCGCTGCGCGGAACCCGCGCTCGAATCACCATGTGCAAGGCGCGGGGGTACTGAAGGTTGAACCCGTGTCGCGGAACCGGCGTGTACCAGTGCGGAGACTGAAGGTTCAAGCGCTGGAAAGGGACACCCGTGGTCAGTACCAGGCTGGACATGCAGCGCGGCGCGGGGAAGTTTGCCATCTTCCTGTCCGGCGTCTATCTGATGGTTCTCTTCGGCCTGCTCGTGAGCACGGTTTCGGGCTACCCGGTCCCCGCGCTCGGGTGGCCGGTGATGCTGCTGCCGGGCGCGGCATTCGCCTATTCGTTCATCGATGCGATCAAGCTGCACCGAACCGAGGATGAGGTCGCCGCCGCGCGACTTTGGCGCCGCAGCCTGCTCTTCGCGGCCATCGGGACGGTCCTGCTGATCGCTGCCGCCGCCATCGTGAACGGGATGACGCCGGTATGACTTTCCGAGTGGAACCGATGGCACTGCGGGACTACGCGGGCCGGCTCGGCGACGTTGAACGTGTAGGCGAGGAAGCGGACCGCTACGTCTCCGTGTATGGGGACTTCACGTTCCACGAGCAGGGCCTGATGGGTTTCGTGGCGCCGGGGCACCGTGTTCTCCTCGCGGAGCTGCATCACCTGATGACGCGCCTCAAGAGCCTGGGCATCGACTCGGCGGAGGCGCTTCGTGTCGCGGCCGCGGAGTACGAACGCACGGATACGCGGTCCGCCGCGGAGATCGATGCCACCTATCCGCAAGTTCCGCGCGGCCTGGAATTCCGAGACTGAGCCACACGGGAGACCGTCATGCCGGATCCAGCCATCCACTTGGTGGCGCCGTCGCTGCCGGACGAGACCTGGACTCAGGGATTCGTCAACCCGTTGGATCTCTTCAACTACATGAGCCCTGCTGCCTGGCTGAACAGGGGCGTAGAGGCAGCGACCGGCTTCGACGTCATCGGCTACTGCATGGATGCGATCACCGGCGAATGGGATGCGATCTGGAAGTTCGGCGGCGCGATGGGGCAGCTCGCCGACTGCCTCGCTGAACTCGGCATCGACGTCCAGGACGGCGCGTTGCAGCTTGACGGTCACTGGGACGGCAACGCCGCCGACGCGGCGCACCGGTACTTCTCCGACTTCGCCGCGGCCTTGAACGGCCAGCAGATCAACCTGCGAGACATCCAACAGGACTACGAGAAAGCCGCGCTCGGGGCGTGGCAGTTGTCCAACCAGCTCGGCAATATCGTTCAGGCCATCGCCGACAAGTTCCTCATCGGTGCCATCGTCTGGGCTGCTACCGCTGCGACCGGCGTCGGTGTGGCGGCCGGCTATGGCGTGGCCGGCCTCCAGCTGGTGCAGATCCTCGCAAAGATCAATAAGGCGTCGATCCTCATCAACACGGCCGGCAGCGTCATCCTGGGAGTCTTCGGCACCGGCATGGACATCGGATACAAGGGTGGCGACCTGTCCACCGTGCCGTTGCCCCGAACCGCGTACGCATTGCCGGGGGCGTGAGATGACCGACGACGCCGTGCGGAATGAGCTGGAACAGATGGCCGGCAACCGGAGACTCGCGGAAGAGCTGCGGTGGAGTCTGGAGAAGCTTCGCGGCGGCACGGCCGGTTCGGAGCTGGCGGAGATGGCGGATGACGTGCTTGCCGGGCGGATCGCTTTACGCGACGTGGCGCACAGCGCGGCCTACGCAGCGCCGATTCTCCAAGCGATGGAGCAGTTCATGGCGTATCAGGCGGCGCTGAGCGACGACGATCGCACCAAATTGATCGACGAGGCCGCCGATCAACTCGACGGCAGGCCTTGACGCAGGCTTCGCAGTTTCCGGGGTCACCGAAAGTGAGCATCCTCGATTAAGATCGGCGGCGGCCGCGAGCTTTTCCCCGGAAGGATGTCAGGGTGACCGCCGACGAACCGATTCCGCCCGGCGTCGATGTCACGACGCCCAGCATCGCCCGGGTCTACGACTTCATGGTCGGCGGCAAGGACAACTTCGCGATCGACCGGATGGCCGCGCAGCGGGCGCTGGAGATCATGCCGGACGCGCAGGAGGCCGGGCGGGCCTGTCGCGCTTTCCTGCGCCGGGTGGTGCGTTTCCTGGCCGAGGAGCGCGGCATCCGGCAGTTCCTCGATGTCGGTTCCGGTCTGCCGACGCAGACCAATGTGCATCAGGTGGCCCGTGAGGTGAACCCGGCGGCCCGCACCGTCTATGTGGACAACGATCCGATGGTGCTGGCGCACGGCCGGGCGCTGCTCGCCGACGAGGGCACCAGCGCGATCATCGAGGGTGACATCCGGTCGCCGAGGGCGATTCTCGAGCACCCGCGGGTCCGGGAGTATCTGGATTTCTCCGAGCCGGTCGGTCTGCTGCTGTTGTCGATCCTGCATCACCTGCACGATGACGAGGACCCGGGCCAGATCGCGGCGACGTTGCGGGACGCGCTGCCGCCGGGCAGTCATCTGGCGATCATCCATTTCTGGGATCCTGCGGAGGAGCACCCGGAGACCTCGCTGAAGGTGCGGGACGCCGAGCGGGTGTTCAACGAGACGCTCGGCACCGGCCGGTGGCGGCGCCGCGCCGAGATCGAGGCGTATTTCGGCGATTTCGAGATGGTCGAGCCCGGTCTGGTCCCGCTGGCCGAGTGGCGGCCCGGCCCGGAGGCCGAGGCCGCGCAGAAGGACAGCTACTACACGATGATCGGCGGCGTGGCCCGCAAGCTTTAGAACAAGAGGTACTCGCTAGCGCGACCATATGCCGGGGTCACGGCCGTCGAGGCGGCATCCGGGCGTCAGCGGGTGGTTGCACGTCATGCCCCGACCCCGTACCGAGATAGGGGTTGAGCCTGCCCCAGGCCGTGAGTGACGTGCGCAGCCAGCGTGGCGCGGTGATCCGCCCGGTGAGGGCGGCCTCGCCGGCATACCAGCGGACCACCCCGGCGGTGTCGGTGACCACCTGCCCGTCCTCGTCGAAGCCGGGCGGGTGGGCGCAGACCTCGTTGCCGGTGCGGCTGAGGACCAGCCAGAAACGGTTCGGTGCGGGCCGGTCGGTGATCTGGAAGGCGACCACGACGCGCGGGCGGGGCACGAGTTCCGCCGGGATCATCCGGGACAGGGTCCACAGGGCGAGGTAGGGGTCCTGGTCCTCGGGACGCACCGAGCGCCAGCGGGCGCCCCAGGCGCCGAGGGCGAGGCAGACCTCGGCGAGTTCGTGGCCGCAGGTGGTGAGGCGGTAGGCGGTGGACCGCCCGTCCTGGACGCGCCGGACGACGCCGTGGTGTTCCAGCCGGCGCAGCCGTTGCACGAGCACGCTGCGCGGCAGCCCCGGCGCGCCGTCGAGGATCTCGGTGAACCGCCCGCAGCCGAGGTGCAGGTTGCGGACGATGATGGGGGTCCATCGTTCGGCGAAGACCTCGGCGGCCAGGGCGATCGGACAGTACTGCCCGTAGCCTCGCATCCCTCCACGATCCGGTGGCGGGGTGCGGTCCGCCAAGCCCCGGTCCAGTATTCGTACTATCGGCGGCTGCCCGGCGCTGCTTGTCTGGGCACATGACCGAACAGACTTACGCCCTGTCGGCGGAGACCGCCGACTTCTACGAGGCGACGTTCGTGCCGGCGCTCTTCGGGGCGTGGGCGCGGCGTCTGGTCGAGACCGCGGGGGTGCGCGCCGGCAGCCGGGTGCTGGATGTGGCGTGCGGCACCGGGATCGTGGCTCGCACGGCCGCTGACCGGGTTGGGCCGTCCGGGTCGGTGACCGGTTTGGATCGCAGTGAGGCGATGCTGGCGGTGGCCCGGCGGGTCCGGCCGGAGCTGTGCTGGGAGAAGGGCGACGCGACCGGGCTGCCGTTCGCCGACGGCTCGTTCGATGTGGCGTTGTCGCAGGCGGCGCTGATGTTCATCGCGGACCGGCCGGCCGTGTTGCGGGAGATGCGCCGGGTGGCCGGCCGGGTCGCGGTGCAGGTGCCGGGGCGGCTGTCGCACAGCACCGGCTACCGGGTGTTCACCGAGGTGGTGGCCGAACACGCCGGGCCGGAGGCGATCAAGCTGCTCGGCCTCTATTTCGCCGCCGGCGACCCGGACGAGCTGGCCGGCTGGTTCGCGGCGGCCGGGTTGCGCATCGAGGTGTTCGACACGTGGATGAGCGCGATCTGGGCGCCGTCTCTGGACGTGTTCGTGGCGGGTGAGCTGCTGCCGCTGGGGCCGGTGGCGCAGGACCGGATCACCGCGGCGTGCCGGGCGCCGATGGCGGGCTTCGCGGGGATCGGCGGCAGTGTCGCCGTACCCATCGAAGCCCACCTGGTGGTGGCGTCGGCGGCCGGTTAGGCCGCGGCCAGCGCTTCGGTCGGCGCGAGCCGGGCGGCCCGGATGGCCGGGTAGAGACCGGCGATCACGCCGATCACCAGGGTCGCGCCGAGCCCGCCGGCGGCCGCCCACAGCGGTACGACCGTCGGCCACTGCTGGGTGCCGGCGTAGACCGCGGTGACCGCGACCCCGCCGAGCACCCCGCCGGCGCCACCGAGCAGCGACAGCAGCAGCGACTCGGCGACGAACTGGGTGCGGATCTGGCCGCGGGTGGCGCCGAGTGAGCGGCGCAGCCCGATCTCGGCCCGCCGTTCCAGCACCGAGATCACCATGGTGTTGGCGACGCCGATGCCGCCGACCAGCAGCGCCACCGCGCCGAGCCCAAGCAGCAGCGCGGTGAAGGTCTGGTTGGCGGCGCGCCGCGCGGCGAGGGCGTCGGACGGCCGGGAGACCTCCACCTCGTCGGGGCTCTCCGGGTTGGCGGTCGGGGCGAGCACCGACCGGACGGCCTCCACCTGCGAGTCGACGGAACGGGTGTAGACGGTGGTGGCGTGCCCGTCGAAGGCCAGGTAGGTCTCGGCCGCGTCCCAGCCGATGAGCACCGCGTCGTCGATTTCCGGGGCCAGCGGCACCCGGTCGAGGACACCGATCACCGTGTACCAGCGGCCTCCGATGTAGACCGCCGGCACGTCACCGAGCCGCCGGGCCGCGGAGGCGCCCAGGACCACCGCCGGGTATCGGGCGGTGGCGGCGTTCAGCCAGGTGCCGCGGGCCAGGTCGGCGCCGACCGTGGCGAGCAGGTCGAGCTGGGCGGCGAGCAGTGACAGCCCGCCGGTCTCCCCCTGCGGGATGCGGTCGGTGCGGTAGACGTTGGCGTCCGTGACCCGGCCGGTGGCGGTCGCCGAGGTAACCGGCCCGATCCGTTCGATCATGCCGAGGGCGTCGTCGGGCAGGGTCGCCGTCTCACCGAGCATGGTGTTGCCCGGGGCCACGGTCAGCATGTTGGTGCCGAGCGCGGCGAGGGCCCGGTCCAGGTCGGCGCGGCTGGAGGTGGAGATGCCGACCACGGCGACCATCGCGGCGATCCCGATCGCGATGCCCAGCGCGGACAGGACAGCGCGCAGGGGGCGGGCCCGCAGGCCGGAACCGCCGAGCCGCAGCAGGTCGGAGGTGCGCAGCCGGACCGGTTGGGGCGTCGGCATCTCACACCACCCGCCCGTCGAGCATCGGCACCTGGCGGGGCAGCCGGCCGGCGATCTCGTGGTCGTGGGTGATGACCAGCACGGTGGTGCCGGCCGTGTTCAGTTCCCGCAGCAGGTCGACCACGGCGGCGCCGGACACCGAGTCCAGGTTGCCGGTGGGTTCGTCGGCGAGCAGCACCGCCGGGTCGCCGGCGACGGCCCGGGCCACGGCGACCCGCTGCCGTTCACCGCCGGAGAGCTGGTGCGGGCGGTGCCCGAGGCGGTCACCGAGACCGACCCGCACCAGCGCGGCCTCGGCACGCCGCTCACGCTCCTTCTTCGGTACGCCCGCGTACAGCAGCCCGTCAGCCACGGTGGCGACGGCGTCGCGCCCTGGGGCGAGGTGGAACTGCTGGAACACGAAACCGATCCGCCGAGCCCGCAGGGCGGAGAGCTGCCGGTCGGAGAGCGCCGCCACGTCGTGGCCGTCGATGCGCACCGTGCCGGTGGACGGCCGGTCCAGGGTGCCGATCAGATGCAGCATGGTGGACTTGCCGGAACCGGACGGCCCGACGATCGCGATCAGCTCGCCGGGTTCGACGGTCAGGTCGACGTCGCGCAGCGCGGTCACGCCACCGCGGTAGGTCTTCGAGACCCCGGCAAGCTCGATGACCGCGCTCATGCCGGCACCCCGACCGTCGTGCCCTCGGCCAGGCCGGAGCCGGTGACCTCGACCCGGCCGTCGGCGAACAGGCCGGTCTCGACGGCGACGATCCGGGTGGCGCCGTTGTCGACGATCTGCAGGCCGTACCCGCCCTCGGCGAGCGCGAGCAGCGCGTTGACCGGCACGGTCAGCACGTTCTCCCGGCGCGAGGAGGTGAAGGCGACCGTCACCGAGGCGTCGTCCAGGCCGCGGGGCGCCGTGCCGAAGGTGATGCTCAGGCGCAGCTTGGTGGTGTCCTCCTGGTTCGGGTTGTCGGAGGTGTCGACGAACGTGGTGACGTCACTGATCCGGCCGGCGACGGTCTTGCCGTCGGGCAGGGTCACCTCGACGGCGGCGCCCTTCTGGGCCAGCCGCTGGTCGCCCATGTCCAGTTCCACCGTGGCGACCCGGCCGGTGCCGGTGACCTCCACGATCTCGGCGCCGGGCTGGGCGGCGGCGCCGACCGTGGCGATCTGCGCGTCCACGCGGACCGGGCCCGGCTGGTAGACGACCCGGCCGAGCGCGACCGTGCCGGTCTCGGTCAGCCCGAGGTCGTCCTGCCAGTCCTCGACGGCGCCGGCGGTCGCCGAGGTGTACTCGTCGTCGACGGTGAAGCCGCGGTAGCCCAGCGCCCACAGGTTCTTCTCGAACTGTTTGACGTCGGCGCCCTCCACGCCCGGCGACAGGTCCCGGTACGCCGGGAGCTTTCCGTAGAGCAGGGTGACCGGGTCGTTGTCCAGGTGGTAGAGCGCTTTGCCCCGGGTGACCGTGGCGCCGGCGGCGGGCAGGCGGGTCACGGTGCCGGACAGCCGGGTGCCGAGGGTGGTGCTGGTGCCGTACCCGAGTGAACCGTTGTGGTCCTCCCGGTCGACGAGTGTCTCCTTCTTCACCGGCGCGGTGGCCGCCGGCAGGGTGCTGCCGGACCCGGTGCCGCTCCGCGCCTCGGGCAGGCCGGCCACGGTCACCGCCGCGGCCGCCGCCCCTGCCGTCAGCACCGCGGCCAGGCCGATGGTCGTGCGCCGTCTCATACCCCACCGCCGCCGCTGCCGGCCTCGCGGTGCTGTTCGACCGCGCCGGACGGCCGGTACTTCGAGCAGGCCTGTTCGGCCTTGTCGAACACCGGGTCGCCCGGGCCCATGCCGACCTTGCTGCCGTCGACCACCGAGCTGCCGTCGGGGTCCGGGTCAGGGAAGTTCGGCACCCCGTTCTCCCGCATGCACTTGGCCATCTGCCGGGCCTGTTCGAGCAGCTCCGGATCCATCCGCGGTTTCTCCCCGCCGTCCGGTGCGTACTGCCGGCACGCCTCCTCGGCCGCCTCGAGTTTCTCCCGGTCGACGTTGGCCGGCAGCTCGACCGCCATCCTGCCGTCCTGCGGGTCGGGGAACCACGTCATGCCGTTCGCACGCATGCACCGCGCATGCTTCAGCGGCGCGTCCGGGTCGACGCTCGCCGTCGGGGTCGCGGTTCCGGTGGCTTTCGGGTCACTGCTGGCCGCGGTGGCCACGGTGGGGCTTTCGGCGCTTCCCGCGCAGCCCGAAGCCAATGCCGCGAGCAGTACGCCGAGCGCGAGAGCCGTTCTCCATCTCGTCGTCTCCATGACAGGCAGTGAAGCGACGGGCGGGTTTCCCGGGCGTCATCGAAAACGGTGACGGTGAGTTGACACGGCGACAGGCCAGTATGGAGGGATGCGGATCCTGGTGGTGGAGGACGAGCCGCTGCTCGCCGACGCGGTGGCGCAGGGCTTGCGGCACGAGGCCCACGCGGTGGACGTCGTCTACGACGGCGGGTCGGCCCTGGAACGGATCGACGTGAACGACTACGACGTGGTGGTCCTCGACCGGGATGTGCCGGTGGTGCACGGCGACAAGGTGTGCCAGGTGCTCGCCGAGCGCAAAGCCGACATCCGGGTGCTGATGCTGACCGCTGCGGCCGGGGTCGACGACCGGGTCACCGGGCTGTCCCTCGGCGCCGACGACTACCTGCCGAAACCGTTCGCCTTCCGGGAGCTGTCCGCGCGGGTGGCGGCGCTCGGGCGGCGGGCCCGGCCGGCCGCGCCGCCGGTTCTGCGCCGGGCCGGGATCAGCCTGGACCCGTACCGGCGGGAGGTGCACCGCGACGGCCGGTACGTGCCGCTGTCGCGCAAGGAGTTCGCCGTGCTGGCCGAGCTGTTGCGCGCCGACGGCACCGCGGTCTCCGCCGAGACGCTGCTGGAGAAGGCGTGGGACGAGAACGCCGACCCGTTCAGCCACGCGGTGCGGATGACGATCCTCAAGCTGCGCCGCAAACTCGGTGACCCGCCGGTGGTGCTGACCGAGCCGGGAGTGGGGTACCGGATCCGATGAGACTCACCGTGCGCGGCCGGCTCACCCTCGTCTACGGCGGGTTGTTCCTGCTCGCCGGGCTGGTGCTGATGGGCGCCATCTACGTTCTGATCGGCCGGGACATGCCGGGCGCGGTGCAGGCGACCGTCTCCAGCGGGACCGCCGCGCCGCCACCGCCGAACGGGGAGACGTACGTCCGGGAGATCGTGGAGGGCGCCCGCGCCGACACCCTGCACGCCCTGCTCACCCAGGGCGCGATCGCCCTGGCCGTGGTGAGCGCCGCGACCATCGCGCTGGGCTGGCTGATCGCCGGCCGGCTGCTGCAGCCGCTGAACCAGATCACCGCGACCGCGCGCCGCATCGCCGAGTCGCCGGCCGCCGACCGGGGCCTGCACGAGCGGATCGCCCTGGACGGGCCGGACGACGAGATCAAACAGCTGGCGGACACGTTCGACCTGATGCTGGCCCGGCTGGACAACTCGTTCGACGGGCAGCGGCGGTTCATCGCCAGCGCGTCGCACGAGCTGCGCACCCCGCTCACCCTCAACCGCACGCTGCTGGAGGTCGCGCTCACCCCGAAGACGGTCTCGCCGGAGGTGCGCCAGCTCGGCGCCACGCTGCTCGCCATCAACGACCGGCACGGCCGGCTGATCGACGGGCTGCTGCTGCTGGCCCGGTCGGACCGGGAGGTGACCGAGCGCTCCTACGTGGACCTGGCCGACATCGTCGAGCACGTCGCCACGGCCGAGGACGTGAAGGTGGTCACCGAGCCCGGGGAGGCGGCGGTGCTCGGCGACCCGGTGCTGCTGGAGCGGCTGGTGCAGAACCTGGTGGAGAACGGGGTACGGCACAACGTCGCGTCCGACGGCTGGGTGAGCGTGGCGACCCGTACCCGCACCGACGGCTGGGTCGAGTTGCAGGTCGCCAACTCGGGCCCGGTGATCCCCCGCTACGAGGTATCGAACCTGTTCGAGCCGTTCCACCGCTACGGCACCGAACGGCTCGTCTCCCCGGGCGCCGGTCTCGGCCTGTCGATCGTGCGGGCGGTGGCCCGGGCGCACGGCGGTGAGGTGCACGCGGCGGCCCGCGACGAGGGTGGCCTGATCGTCACCGTGATGCTGCCGCGCGCGCCCTGAAGGGTCTTTCCCCGCTGGCCGAGGCTATGTAGAGTTCCGACATGGCCGTACTCGCGGAGCGCATTGCCCGAGCCCTGATCGGCGCCGCCGCCCGGCGCTGGCCGGCCGGGGTCGCCGAGACCTTGCGCCAGGAGTGGCAGGCCGAGCTGGCCGCCCTGCACGGCCGGCCGTGGCGCATGCTCACCTTCGCCACCAGCCTCGCCACCGCGCCCACGACCGACCGCCCCTGGCCGCAGCACGCCGCCGCGGCCGCCCGCGCCGGCACCGCGGCCACCCTGGTCGTGCTGCTGGCCGCGGCCCTGTTCAACGGCGTCCACCTGGCCCTGCACACCGCCGAGACCCGGCTGCCCTGGTCCGGTGAGGCCGTCCTGGTGTGCGCCCTGCTGGCCGCGTCGGCGCTGCTCATGGCCCTTGCCGGCGCACGCCGGCAACCCCGCCGCCCGGTCCGGGCCGCCATTCTGACCGGCGCCGCGGCGTACGCGTTCCTGCTCGCCGGCAATGAAACCGCGGTCATGCCGTTCATGGGCTGGCGGGACGTGACCCCCGCGGTGGCTGCCTGGACCGCGCTGACGCTGCTGACCACCTGGGCCACTTCGCGGCTCCGCGCCTCCGGCCGCACCCGGCCGGCCGCCCTGACCGCGATCATCGGCGGCCTCCTGTCCGTGCAGTCGGCTGCCGTGGCGGGTTCCCTGCACGCCGCGGCCACCCTGGGCATCCCGGTCACCTCAGCCCCGGCCTGGTTCCCGCTGTCCATGCTCCCCGGCGGCACCGGCGGTTTCGGCCCGCACGTCAGCCCGAGCCCGCCCAGCACCGCCCCGGCGGTGTATGCCTCGGACATCCTGCTCGCCAACACGGCGGCGCTGACCGGCCCGCTCCTGCTGTGCACCGCCTATCTGACAGCCACCCTGCTGACCACCGGGAGCACCCGCTCCCAGGCGCACCTCCGCCGGCCGGCGATCCGGTTCGCCGGCCGGATCCGGCATGCGGTGGACCCGACGATCGTCGCGGCCGCCGGCACTGCCGGCGCGATCCTGCTCCTCACCGAACACCTACCGCGTGCCGCCACCGCAGCCGACCTCGCCCTGCCCCGGATCATCGACAACTCGTCGGTCTTCGGCTTCGGCTTCCTCGCACATCCCGCCGGCCGAGCCATCCTGGCCTTCGCCGCGGCGCTGCTGCTCGCCCACCATCTGACCGCACGCAGACAACTCGCTCACCTGACCGCACGCAGACAACCAGCCTGACCCCGCCAACGCGCCGCCACGCGCCTACCGCCCGCACGCAACCCTCCTGACCTCACACCCGCACCGGGTCTCGCCCAACGCCTGCCCGCACGCAGGCAACCCGCCTGGCCCACACGCCGCGGTGCGTTTCGCCCACCGCCTGCCCGCACGCAGGCAACCCGCCTGGCCTCACACGCCGCGGCGTGTGAGGCCACCGCCTAGCCGCAAGTAGGCAACCCCGCCTGACCTCACAGCCCGCGGCGCCGCCTCGCCCCGCCAGCCACCCGCAAGCAGCAACCCGCCGCACCGAACAACCGCCACCAGCGAACCCTCCTGGCACCCTATGTAGGGAAACGATAATGCTCGCGATCACCCGAAGCCCCGGCCTGCTCTGGGCCCCAGCCGCCCTCGTCGCCGCGGTGACGGGCATCCTCGCCCTGCTCCGCCCGGAGTCGATGCGCCTCACCGACCTGCAGGTCTACCTCGGCGCCCTCGACACCCTGCAGGCCGGCGGCAGCCTCTACGACTACATCCGCAACGGCAACGCGCCCTTCACCTATCCCCCGTTCGCCGCCCTGGTCCTGCTGATTCCGGCCCGGCTGCCCGCCGAGATCCTCTTCCCGGCATGGACCCTCGGCACCGCCCTGGCGACCGTCGCGCTGGCCCGGCTCTTCAACCGCCGGGCCGCGCCGTGGATCGCCGTCCTGCTGATGCTCTCCGCCCCGATCTCCTCCAACTTCCGATACGGCCAGGTCAGCCTGCTGCTGGCGCTGCTGGTCACCACCGACGTCCTGGCCCTGCGATCCAGCCGCTTTCAGGGCGTCCTCATCGGACTGGCGGCCGCCGTCAAACTCACCCCGCTGATCTTCATCCCGATGCTCTGGCTCACCGGCCGCCGCCGGGCCGCCGCGCTCGCCACCGCGACGTTCCTGGCATGCACCACCGTGGGCGCGCTCCTGCTCCCGCACGACTCGTGGCGTTACTGGAGCGGCGAGGTGCACGACGTCGCCCGCCTCGGTTTCATCACCTCAGTCGGCAACCAGTCGCTGAACGGCGCCCTGCTGCGCCTCGACGTCCCGCATCGCGCGCTGCTGGCCACCGCACTGGCCGCGGCGATCGCCGCCGTCGCCCTGTGGCGCACCACCACCCTGCACGACCCGCGCACCGCCCTGGTCGTCACCGGCGCCGCCGGCATCGTGCTCTCCCCCGTCTCGTGGACGCATCACCAGGTCTGGCTGGTGCTGGCCGCCTTCCTTCCCCTCAGCCATCTGGCCCGCGCCACCGTCCTGACCGTCATGATCGCGCCGGTCACCGCGCTGACCTGGGCCCCGTTGCGCGAATCGCGCCTGCTGCTGGCCATCGCCCTCGCCCTGCTGCTCACCCGCCCGAATCCCGCCCCGCCCGTCGCTGATCCGTGGTCGCGCGACACCGGCACACCCGAGGTCACGGGCAGGCCACTGATGCGAAGGGCGGGCGGCGCCTAACCCGCTGCCGGCTGCTGCGAGCGCGGCGGCCCGTCCGACGGCTGCCGCGAGCCGCTGCCGGTGCCGGCGGTCCGCCGGGCCAGCCCCACCACGCCCCAGCTCATGATCACGGCGGCCACGCCCACCGCGACCAGGCCGGCCGCCCCGAAGCGGACCCGCTCGTCGAAGAGCACCACCCCGGCCAGCGCGGCGACCAGCGGGTTCGTCACGCTGACCGTGGCGAGCGGGGTGGCCAGCCCGGCGCCCCGATAGGACAGCTGGCCCAGCAGATAACCACTGATCGCGAAGGTCGCCACCATGCCCAGCGCGAAACGCGACACCGCGCCCACCCCGCCGGTGGTGAAGGAGGCCAGGACCGCTTTCGACAAGACCGAGGCGATCCCGAACGCGGCGCCGGCCGCCGCCGCGAGCAGCATCGCCCGCGCACTCGGCCCGGCCCGCCAGGCGACGGCGGCGCCGAGCAGGACGGCACCCGCGGTGATCGTCGCCAGCCACTGCACGGTCTGCTCGGCGAGCAGCGCCGCGCCCTCCGACTCCACCGACAACGAGAGGATCATGGCCAGCCCGGCCACGGTCAGCCCGGCGTCCAGCCAGGCCGCCCGGCTGATCGGGGTGTGATAGCGGATCACCTCGATGGGCAGCGCGAACAGCAGCGTCAGCGTGCCGAGCGCCTGCACCACCGCGACCGTCCCGAAGTTGAGCGCGATCACGTGCAGGATCACCCCGGCCCCGGTGAGCAGCAGTGCGGCCGCCCACCGGGACAGACCGCGGTGATGGTGCTCGGCAAGGCGCTCCTGGGCGACGGCGGCAGCCGCATAGGCGCCCGCGGACAGCAGGGAGAGCGCGACGGCCCAACCCAGCGATCCCATCGCCCCCACCTCGCTGCCCTGCCGCAGCACCGGCCGCACACCGCGGCCGGCCGCCCGGTCGCTCACGCCGCTGTCACGAACTCACCCGATCGCGCGAACCTCGCTCCATCGAACATACCGACCGGGCGCACGGTGACCGCCGCAAAGAGGCATCATCTACCCACCGGGACCCGTCGGCGCCGCGCGCGCCCGGGACCGGGCGAGCCGCACCGCGTGCCGCTCCACCAGGCCGTGCGCCCGGCGTTGGGCGGCC
>NZ_JBEZZB010000208.1:0-15588 GCF_040638955.1 Actinoplanes sp. NPDC024001 | reverse complement strand
TCCGCCGCCGCTGCCTTCAACGATCCCGTGACTCCCACTACCGCAAACGACTCAGCACGCTCGGAAGCTACGAACCGCCGTAGCAGTACTAACCGCCTGGGTGGAGTTCGCCGTCTGGGTGGACCTAACCGCCTGGGTGGAGTTCGCCGCTTGGGCGGAGCCCACCGCTTGGGCAGAGCCCACCGCTTGGGCGGACCTAACCGCCTGGGCGGAGGCCACCGCCTGGGCGGGGCTCACCGCCTGGGCGGGGCTCGCCTTGCTTATCAGCGACTGCAAGCGCAACGACCACGTCCGGCTCCGCCCACCGACCGACGCCCCCGAGTGCGATGCACTCTGGGCAGATCTCCTCAACCGCAGCTTGCCTGCCAACGCCACTGACAACCCCGCCCTGACAGCATCGCTGGAGCCAACCGGTGGACCATTAGACTGCGCGAACACAGCCGCCTCAGTAGCCGACAGGTGAGCCGGCACCGGCCGCCCCGCCAGCCGCAACGCGTCGCTGAACTCCCACCACGCCCCCGCGATCCGCTCCCCCGGCTCCCCCACGAACAGCCGCCGCCGTCGCTGCACGCGGCGCATCCACACCACCACCAGCACGAATCCGCCCGCCACCGCCACAACGGGCAAGGCCCCGGCCGCCACCATTGCCGCCGGCCCGCCCTCCCCCGACTGCGCCGCAACCATCACCGACGGCTCAACCGACGGCGTATCGCTCACCGCCGCCGACGACGGCATCGGAGGCGGCGGCGTCGTCGGCTGAGGAATGAAATCCTCCTCCACCGCCCGCGGATCATCCCCCTTCGGCATCGGATCGAACGCGATCCAGCCGAGCCCGTCGAACAGCACCTCCGGCCACGCAAGCGCATCCCCACCGGTGACAGCGCCGCCTGCGGCCGGCGCCGAGAACCCCACCACGATCCGGCACGGCAGCCCGGTCAATCGAGCCAGCAGTGCGTACGCCGCAGCGAACTGCTCCGACGTCCCCGCCCGTCCTCCTTGCCCGGGCCGGCCGAAGAGGAAGTGGCCCAGGTTCGGATACGCGTGCCCGCTCGGCGCATCCGCCACCGCCCGATAGTGCTCAGCCAAGAACTGCTCGATCGCAACAGCCCGGTCATACGCGCCACCGTTGCCGTCGGCGAGATGCTCGGCGAGCCGCTGAATCTGCTCCGGCACCTCAGCCCCGACGCCCAGATAGCGCGCGACCTGCCCACCGGCTGGCACGTCAGCGTGGGGAAGCTGATTCAGATCCGGCTCCTGGACCCGCGAGGTGGCCGAATACCGCAACCCCGGAACGAGCCCTTCCGGCCGGATCAACGTGCCGCTCCCCGCGTCGTACGCCACCCTCGCCCCGGACACGGCCACCGGCGTCGCAACCGCGGGCAGCAACCGCCCGCTCAACCCGGTAACCGTGATCTCCTGCCGCATCTCCGCGACCTCGGCCCCGGCCAGCACCGGCTGCTCCGGCAACACCCGCCCCGCGTTGCGGTACACCCCGCCCACCCGCCACGTCACCCCGTCGTAGTCGGGAAGAACGGCAAGCCGGAGCCGCACCCGCCCCGCACCACCGACCGGGCGCACCTCCAGCAGGGGCTGCCCCGGAGACAGCGCCCACCCCGAGATCCGGTTCAGCGGACTCTCGTCCAGGCTGTCCACGCGGGGCGGTTCCACGTACCCCCGGGGGTCGACCGGTGTCGCTGCCACCCGGCGGCCGACCCACGGCCCGGCCACCGCCACCAGCCCGGCCAAGATCAGCAGCGCGCCGGCGGCCGCGCCGACCGCGTGCGCGCGGGCCCGGAACGGCAGTCCCGGCGAAGCCGGGGCGACGCCACCGACCAGAGCCACCGCCACCAGCAGCGCGAAAACCAGCGTGAACCCGATGGCCGGCCCGGCGTTCGGCCCGACGACGTAGAGCGCGCCCGCATACAGCAGCACCGGCGGCAGGCAGCCGAACAGCACCCGCCCACCGCGCACCGCGATCTCGGTCGCCGCCAGCCCGCTCGCCCACACCGCGATCACCGCTACGACCACCGTGTCCGGCGTCGCCTCGACCGGTATCAGCGCGGTGAGCAGGCGCGGGATGCCGTTGGTGAGCGCGTCGCGCAGCACCGCCCCGGTGATCCCGGCGGGAGCGGCGACGTGCAGAGCCAGCACCGTGTAGCCCGCGAGCACCATCGCGGAGATCGGCCCCGCACTCCACGACGGCAGCCGCCGGGTCGCCACCCCGACCGCCACGGACCCGACGGCGGCACCCGCGGTGAGCTGCACGAGCAGTCCGTCGGCGTAGATCCGCCCGAGCACCGCCCCGGCCAGGCCGAGCAGACCGGCCAGCGCGAGTGGCACCACCGCTGCGCGCAGGAGTCTCACCATCCGCGCACCCCGTCCCAGGCGGTGGCGAACTCGGCCCCGTCCGCGGCCTCGACGACGATCATCCCGGCCGCGCTCGGCTCCGGCGCCGCATCCCGGTCGCCGAGCAGACCGGCGACCACCACCGGGTACGTCCCGTGCAGCCCACTGACCGCCCCGAGATCACCGCGCCCGCCCGGCCCGGTGAGGAACACGAGCGTGTCGCCGGACCGTTGAGCGCGCAGCCGCCGCACCGTGCCCCCGAGGTCCCCGTCCCCGAGCGTCACCTCGGTCAGGACGTCGAGGAACGCCCCGCCACCGGGCGACGCCACCAGGTGCAGGCTGACCGGCAGCGCCTCCCGCACCGCCGCCGTGATCACCGACGCCGCGGCCTCGCACGCGTGCTCGAACGACTCGCCCGTGTGCGCCGACGCCCGGTCGTCGAGCAGCACCACCAGGACCGGTTCGGCGGTGTCCACCTGCTCGCGCACCATCAGCTCGCCCACCTTGGCGCTGCTGCGCCAGTGGATGCGCCGCAGTTCGTCGCCGGGCACGTACTCCCGCAGCGAGTCGAACGTGATGCTGCCGTACGGCGCCCGGTCGGCGCGCCCGTCGAGGCTGCGGGTCAGTCCGGCCGGCACCGCGCGCAGCGGGTGGATGCGGGGATACACCCGCACGGTGACCGTCTCGCCGTAGACACGGTTCAAGGTGATCAGCCCGAGCGGGTCGCGCCGGGTCACCGCGAGGGGCCCGACCGGCACGAGCCCGCGGCGGTGGGTCGGCACCGGATAGCCGGTGCTGGTGTCGCGTCCCGGCCGCAATCGCAGCAGGGGAACCGGCACGGTGCTGGGGCCGCAGCGGTCGACGGCGAGCAGCGTCGCGGCGCGCCATCGGCTGCCGTTGCGGACGGTCAGCGTGATCCGGGCGGGTTCGCCGCGGGCCACCCGCTCCGGTTCGGCGACGCGGTTGACCCGGAGCCGGGGACGCCACGCGGCGAAGCCGGCCGCTGCGGCGACGGCCAGCCCGGCTGCCGCGCCGAGCAGGGCCAGGTCCGGGTAGCCGTACCGGAAACCGGCGGCCAGCAGCACCCCGGCGGCGACCAGCAGGGCGAGACCGCGTGCGGTCACGGCGCGACCGGGACGCGCCGATCCGGCAACGGCACGGGCACCGACCGCACCGCGTCGGCCAGCACCTCGGCCGCGGTCACTCCACGCAGCTGCGCGTCGGCCGACAGCAGGACCCGGTGGGCGAACACCGGGGTGATCAGTTCCTTGAGGTCTTCCGGCAGCACGTAGCCCCGGCCGTTGATCAGCGCGAACGCACTGGCGGCCCGGGTCAGCGCGATCACGCCGCGGGGGCTGACTCCCACCCGTACCTGAGGGTGGTTGCGGGTCGCGGCGGCGAGCCGCACCGCGTACGCATAGAGGGGGTCGGCGATGTGCACGCCCTGCGCCATCCGCACCATCTCGCCGATGGTCGTGGTGTCGGTGACCGGCTCCAGGCTGTCGGCGGAGCGTCCGGCGGCGCCGCGCAGCACCTCGACCTCGACCTGCTCGGACGGGTAGCCGACGGAAAGTTTCACCAAGAATCGGTCGAGTTGCGCCTCGGGCAGCCGGTAGGTGCCGTCCATCTCGACCGGGTTCTGGGTGGCGACGACGAGGAACGGCTGCGGCACCGGGTGCGGCACGCCGTCGACGGTGACCCGGCGTTCCTCCATCACCTCCAGCAGCGCCGACTGGGTTTTCGGCGACGCCCGGTTGATCTCGTCGGCGATCACGATGTTGGCGAAGACCGGCCCGGGGTGGAACTCGAACCCGCGGCTGGCCTGGTTGAAGATCGTCACGCCGGAGACGTCGGAGGGCAGCAGGTCCGGGGTGAACTGGATGCGCCGCCACTGCCCGCGGATCGACGCGGCGACCGCGCGGGCCAAGGTGGTCTTGCCGACGCCGGGCACGTCTTCGAGCAGCACGTGCCCCTGGGCGAACAGGGCGGTCAGGGCGAGCCGGACGACCTCGGGTTTGCCGAGCACGACAGCGCCGATCCGGTCGGCGAGTTCCCCGGCGACCTCGGCGAATCCGTTGACATGGGCGGGGATCAGCACGCGGGCAGGCCCTTCAGGTTGTCGCCGCCATCGAGGTTGAGCCAGACCCAGGGAATGTAGTTCCGGCCCTGGTAGTCGACCTGGATCCACCACGTGCTGCGCTTGTGATTGTTGTGGACGGAGGCGTTGACCTCTTCGCCGGCCTTCTTGCAGTACGCCTTGAGCCGGGTGCCGTGCTTGACCCAGCCGGCCTGCCGGTTGTCCTTCTGCTGGGTGATCTCGAAGATCTCGTTACCGTTGCGGCCGGACGCGTCCTTGTCGCAGTAGGTCTTCCGTTCGCCGCTGTCGCCGTTAATGCAGGAAGCCGTGCCGTAGAGGGCGCCGGTGGTCTTGCTGATCGCATCGATGGCGGCGCCCGCGGCGTTGCGCACGGTGACGGTGAACATGTAGCCGGTGCTCGGTTTGAGCCCGGTCGCGGACAGGCTGCGGCAGTTTCCGGAGGAGCCCGTGCCGCCGCCGGAGACCGTGAGCACGCAGGTGGGGACCCCGCCGCCGGCGTCGGCGGTGAACGTCACCGTGGCCGCGTTGTGGGTCGCTGTCACGCCGGTGACGGTCACCTTGGCCGGCGCCACGGTCCGGGCGGACGTGCTCGCCGCTTCGCTCTCGCCGGCCTCGTTGACCGCCACGACGGTCACCGGCACGTTCTGCCCGTTGCCGAGGCCGGCGACCTCGACGGTGGTGGTGGCGCCGGCGACGTCGGTCTTCTTCTCCCCGGCGGTGACCACGTATTTGCTGATCGGCCTGCCGTTGTCGGCGGCGGCGCCCCAGGTGACGCGGATCGAGCCGGCCTGGTCGTTGACGGTGGTGGCCGCGGCGTTGCCGGGCCGGCCCGGTTTGGTGAACGGCACGACGCTGTTGCTGACCGCGGACGCCTGGGATCCGGCGCCGCGGTCGTTGACGGCCACAACGGTGAAGGCGTACTGCGTCCCGTACGCCAGCCGCCCGCCAGGAACGGTGAGTGAGGTGCCGGTGGTGTCGCCGAGCGGCGCGCTGCCGCCGGCCGCGATCGCGGTCACCGTATAGCGCTGGATCTTGCGGCCCTGCCCGTTGGCGGCGAGCCAGGTCACGGTGACCGATCCGTCGGGTTTCGCCTCGGCGATCGGCGCGCCGCCCGGCGGGTCGGGCACCTCGGCCGTGGGCCGGACCGCGTTGCTGGTGCGCGCCGGCCCGTCACCCTTGCGGTTGACCGCGTGCACCCGAAACCGGTAGGTCTCCCCGTTCGTCAGCCCGGTCACCACCAACGACCGCTGATCGGCGCCGACCTGGAAGGTGCGCCCCGCTCCCGACACCACATATCTGCTGATGGCCGCCCCGTTGGCGGCGGCCGCCTGCCAGGTCACCCGCGCCTCGGCGTTGCCGGCGGCCGCCCGCACGTTGCGCGGCGCGCCCGGCTCGGTGACGGACGGTTTCGCCGGTTTGCGTTTCGGCGGGGCGGGCGGCGGCGCTTTCTCCGGCGGCGGGTCCCCGCCGAGCACGTCGTCGGCGGCCTTGTCGACGGGCCGCACCGTGTGCGTGTCGTCAACCACGCGGGCGGCAGAAGCGCCGGGCGCGTTGATGAACAGGTGGTTCTCCCGCACCTCCAGCTCCAGCTCACCGCCCGGCCGCGGGATGCGGATGTCGTCGCGTGGCTGCCCGGACCGGTCGAAGACGTGCACGGTGTCACCGTCGGCCACATAGAGATAGCCCTGCCAGACCACCGCCGCCCGCAGCCGCCCACCGTCGCCCGGCACGGTCACCTGGCTGCGAATTCCGGTCTCGTCGACCGCATAGACCCGCCGCTCGCCCGGCACGGTGACCGCGATGGTGTCACCGTCGGTGTGCGGCGGCACGATCCCCGGGCCGGACAGCGGCAGCCTGATGGTGGTCTTGCTCGCACCGATCCGGGTGAGCTCGTTGGTGGTGCGGTCGAGCACCGCCACCCCGTCCTCGAGAGTGGTCAGCGCCAGGTCATGACTGGGCGCGGCGACCGTCTCGGTGCGCTCCCGCGTCGGCGCGGCCCCGTCACCGGTGCCCGGCGCGGGCCTGATCGCGGTGACCGTGCCCTCACTCGACGCGGCGATCCACAGCCGGCCGGCGCCGTCGAACACACCACCGCTGATGCCGGGCGGGAACCGCAGCGGCTCCCCGATGCCCTGCAGGGTGCGTGGGTCGATCTGCTGGACCTTGCCCTGCACCGCGTCGACCACGAACGCCGCGTCCTCGTGCACGGCCACGCTGACCCCGACGCCGGGTGCCGACTCGCCTTTCCAGAACGCCTGCAGGTCGGCCAGGTCCATCGACGCGATCGCGCCGGTGTCCACATCGCGCAGCAGCACGAACCGGTCGCTCTGGCTGACCTCGACCTGGTGCCCGCGCGCCTGCCGGACGTCGACGCGGGTGTCGACCTTGGCGTTGACCCCGTTGACCCGGGCCACCTCGCCCTGGTCACGGCTCCACATCCAGGACGCGGCGTCATAGCTGGCGAGGGCCTCGTCAGCCGAGCCCAGCCCGCGAACGGTCAGCCCGAGAGCGGCAGCCAGCAGCACCACGACGCCGAACGTCACGAGATAACCACGGTGCGTTGCGCCGGAACTGCTCACCACCGTGATCCCCTCGTCACAGCCGGTCAGGACCGAGCCATCATAGGGAAATCTCAGCGGTCGTCGATACCCGGTCGGCGCGCCTGTGGATAACCAATCTCAATCGATCATGATCGACGCGTGCAGGCTTGCTCCGAGGCCGCGAAGCGATCCGTCGCATAGACCGCGACAACCGCGAAGCAGTAGTCCAGCCCCACGTTGAGCCCGGTCATCCGAAACGACGTCTCCCCAGCTCCGGTAGACGCCACCGGCTTCAACGGCTCCCCCGGTCGCCCCATAGTGATCATGAACGGGATCTGTCCGCCAGCCGGGTCCGTCCAGCTGACCGCAACGGTCGCCCCCTGGTCGTCGAGCCGCACTCCCGCAGGCGGCGCACTCTCCAGACTTGGCACACTCGCCCCGCTCGGCGCAACCACCGGCTCACCCACCTGCCGCGCCCGATCAACCAGCACGAAAACCAGCGCGGCCACCGCGATCAGCGCGGCCACAGCCGCGGCAACCACCGCGAAGATCGCCATCCCCCGCCTTCGGCGATCAACAGCGGTGTACGAGCTACCCATGCTCATGGCTGCCCCCAGGCGGTCCCGCCCCACCGGCGCTAGCGAAGGACTCCCCTGCCATAAGGCAATCCCATCGCTCTGCTCCCCCGCACGCTCGCCCGGCCACGGAGTGAGAGCGCCGGATCGCGGCTCCGGCCAGCCGGTTACGTCAGCATGCCCGTGCTCAGCCCATGGCGAGGCCGCAGCCCGCTGCTCTCCAGGCCACGAGGTCCCGCCGGTCTGCCGCTCGTCCGCCCATTGGCTCAACGACGGATCCTGCTCGCCGGCCCACAGCGGCCGGGCCGCCTGAGGCGCTGACGGAACCCCCTGCCCGCCCGACCCCGAAGGCGGACCCAGCGTCCCGTCAGGCACAGACGGCGGCACGGCTTCCTCGGCACCGACTCCCGACGACAGCGAGGGCTCCTCAGACCAGGGCGGAGGCGGAACCTGCTGCTCACCAAGCCCCGACGGCACCGTCCCCTCAGGCCGAGACGGCACCGGAGCCCATTGCCCACCAAGCCCCGACGGCGGATCCAGCTGCCCGTCAGGCGCAGACCGCCGAGGAACCCGCTGAACGCCGGGCATCGACGGCGGCGGAGGCACTTCAGGCCAGGACGGCCGCGGAACCTGCTGGGCACCAAGCTCTGCTGCCGGACCAAACAGCTCATCCGGCCCAGACGGCGACGGAACCTCCTGTGCACCGCGGTCCGCTGCCGGACCAAACAGCTCATCCGGCCCAGACGGCGACGGGACCTGCTGTGCACCAAGCCCCGACGGCAGCGGAGGCATCTGAGGCCAAGACGGCGGTGAAACCTGCTGCCCACCGAGCCCGGACGGCTGACCAAGCGGCTCGTCAGGCACAGACGGCAGCGGGACCTGCTGAGCGCCAAGCCCCGACGGGGGCAAAGGCGCTTCGGGCCAAGACGGCGGCGGAACCTGCCGTCCGCCTAGCCTTGACGGCGCCGGAGGCACCGCCTCCTCAGACGGAAGCGGCTGCCCGCTGGGCGATGACGGCTGCGCAGCCAGCTGCCCGCTGGGCGATGACGGCTGCGCAGTCAGCTGCCCGCTGGGCGGTGACGGCGGCGGGATCGGCCGCCCGCTAGCACCTGGCGGCTTTGCGGATTGCTCCGCTGCCCAGGAACTGCCCGCAGCCTGCTGTTCTCCTGGCCATACAGGCGCCGGGGTTTGCTGGCCGCCTGATCGAGGCCTTGGCGCCGACTCCTGCTCGCCGGACCATGGGCTCTTCGCCGCCGGGTGTTCGCCAGCCCGCGGTGTTGCCGCGGGCGGCCACGCTGCCGCGGACGTCCCGGCAGCCTCATCCGCGCCGAGCTTGTCCGCCGGCTTTGGCTGCCACACACCTGCAGCGGCACGGTCCCCGTCAGAGGCCGCCCCGGCATCCCGGCCGTCCGCCTCTGGCGGGGATCCACTCGTTTGCGTCGCAGCACCCCACGCGCCTGTCGCCGATTGCTCGCTCTGCTGCGAGGAATTGGCGTCGACAGCCGCCGCGGCCTGATGCCCGGCCAAGTGCGGCGAGGACGTCCAGGCACCGGGTCGGGGCTCGTCCGCTGGGGCCCGCGCTTCCCCAACGCTAGGTGCGGATCGTTGCTGGCCTGACGGCGGTGCAGGATTGACGACCACCGCAACTTGATCGTCGCCCGCTTGCGCGCCGGACTGCCCGACGCTCTCCGCGCGTTCGCCAGGCGGCGCTTCCGTGCCGGCCTGGAGCCCGGTCGGTTGTGATCGGGCAGCGGAGTCAGGCTCGCTCGGCTGAGCCGTCGCGGGGGTGCCCTCCGACGGAGTTTGCGGCCCGCGAGCCTGCGAATGGGCGGTGGCCGCGGGCTTCCCCGAGGGCGGCATTGCAGCTTGTCGGCGATCGACCAGTTGGGCCGCCTCCCAGGGCGCCGCGCCAGGCTGCTGCCCGCCCCGCGCCGAGGTGGAGTCCTGCTGGTCAACCTGCTGTTGCAGCGCAACCGCCGGCGTCGCCTGCTGCACGGGCGGCCTCGTCGGACTGGTGGCCGCTTCCGTCGGCTCGATGCCAGCCGACCGGGCGGTCGACTCGGAAGCAGAGGTGCGCGTCCCCGCTGGATCAAAGCCTGCTGGCTGAGCGGCCGGCTCAGCAGCGGCGGTGCGCACCGTCGCTCGATCGCGGCCCGCCGGGTGAGTGGTCAACTCCGGTGCAGTGGCGCGCGTCGCCGCTGGATCGAAGCCTGCTGGCTGAGCGACCGATTCCGCATTGGTGGTGCGCGGCGTCGCCGAATCGCGGCCCGCCGGGTGAGTGGTCAACTCGGGAGCAGTGACGCCAGTTGTCGCGGGGCCTGCGGGGGCGATCCGCCGCGGTGGGGCCGCCCAAGGGCCTGCGCCGATCGGTTCACTGGCTTCGGGCGGTGGATCGGGAATTGTCGGGAACACCTTGGTCGGGAGGTTGATCACGTCCCGGGCCGGTGGAAACAGCTCGGTTGACGACTCGCGAACCGGCGGCGTGAACAGCTGCGCCTCGGCCGCCCTGGCCGGACCAGCCGGTTCGGGCGCGACAGATTTCGGACGGACGGTTTCCCTCGAGGCGGTGGGCGGGAACAGCTCCGTCTCACCGTCGAGAAATGGCGAGGCGCGTTCGCTCACTCGTACCGGAGACGGGTTTTGATCTTGGTTGAGATAGGCCTGCGCGCGCGTGACCGCCCAGTGTTGCGCGCCCAGCGTCGCCGGCCCAAGGCCGGCAACGCGGGCGAACGCCTTGCGCGCCTCGTGCCGGTTGCCCAGCTCCTCGGCGACCACGCCCAGGTCATAAGAAATCTGCAAGATCAGCGGATCGCTGTCGCCGAGGCGCCACTGCCCCGCCGCGTACGCCTGTTCCAGCACCCGCCGCGCCGCCGCCGGGTCGTCGGCCCTCTGGTGCACCACAGCGAGTTCACGCTGGGTGGCCAGCACATCCGGCTCGTCCTCGCCGAGGTTCTCCCGCCCCAGCTCCACCGCACGCTCCAGGAGCGCCCGCGCCCCCGCCACATCCCCGGCGGCGACCAGGGCGTGCGCCCGCTCCAGAGCCGGCGTCAACGGGGAGGGCTGCGACACCTTCGCCATGCTGCCCGGATCGTCCCCCGTGCGCCAGGTCGCGTAGTTTTATGCCCCGGAATGTCGGGCTCCCACCCCTGCTTTGAGCACCACTCAGAGCCGTGTACAGTTCTCTGCTGTGCGGCCCGCGGGGCAGCCGAAACCCAGGTGAAAGCCAGGACGACGGCTCCGCTAGACTGCACTGAGCAAGTCCGGGTGGCGGAATGGCAGACGCGCTAGCTTGAGGTGCTAGTGCCCGTATAGGGCGTGGGGGTTCAAGTCCCCCCTCGGACACCAACCTTTTCCCCACGGTTCGCGCCAAGACTCACGTTGGCGCGGACTGTTGTCGTTTCGGGGTCATACACCAGGCGCAGGTTGAGCTGCCGGTAGACCTCGGCCTTGTCCTCGGGGTGAGCGTTACGCAGGACAGCGACGATGTCGCCCAGCGCGGTGACAAGCTGCCGAATCTCGTCCTGGGTCATCCGACGCGGAACCTTCGGAGCTTGCGTCAGCTGCAGCTCCAGTCTGACGCGTTCGGTCTGCGTTTCGGCGATCCAGCCGGTCACGAGGGCCGGATCGGCTCCGGCGTCGAGTGCGGCGCGGTACTGCTTGATCTTGCTGTCGCAGGCGGCGATGGCCTCACCTACCTGCTTGGTCCTGATCGCCGGCTCGTCCAAGACCTGAGCGCCGGCGATGGCTGCGACGGTGTGGTCGAGGTTGGCGGGCGAGAACGCCGAGGCGAGCCAGGTGTCGACCGGATCGATCAGGACGCCCTCGCGCAGGTAGACGTTGCCGGGATGGTCAATCTTGTTGGCGAGTGCGTACTCCTTCGCGTAGCGACAGCGGTAGTAGGCATCGCCGTGGCTAAACTGGCCTTGCATGCGCCGCTCGCACACTCCGCAGAACACGACTCCGGAGAACACGTACGAATGACGTGCACGATGCTTGCGGTGCGGAGCACCAGAGCGCGCACGCCGGTGCAGAATCTCCTGCGCCCGCTCGAAGGTCTCCTGAGCGACAAGCGCCTCGTGGCTCGGGGCCTTCGAGGTGACCCACTTCTCCCCCGGGTTCCAGCGCATGATGCTGGTGTGGCCCAGGGCGACGTCCTCGACATCCAGCAAGACTTCGTCGGTGCGTTGCTTGTTCCAGACTTGGTAGCCGGTGTAGCGGGGGTTGGTCAGGATGGTCCGGACCGCGCTTTTGGACCAGGCAATGCCGCTGCGGTGCCGGTTGCGAGTTGGGTCGTTGGCGGACGGGCAGGCGATGTTCGCAGCGGTCAACATTTCGGCGATGGCGAAGATCCCGTAGCCGTTGAGGAACGCCTCGAAGATGCGTTCGACGACCGGTGCCGTGTTCGGGTCCCGGGCGAGTCCGCGCAGCCGCCGGCCGCCTGCGGCTTTGCTCGGGTTGGGGTGTGGGCCCAGGTCAACCAAGGTGTAGCCGTAGGGCGGGCGGCCGCCTAGGTAGCGGCCTTCCAGTTCGGCCTGCGCTGTCATTGCGGTGCGGACGCGAACCTTGATGCGGTTGCGTTCGCCTTTGCTCATGCCGCCGAACACGGACATGACCAGTTCGTGAGCCTCGTTGTCCGGGTCGAGCGGGCCGCCGATTTCGGGCACCCACAGCTGGATCCCGAAGTGGGTGAAGACCGGAACGGTCAGACTGAACTGGTTGCCGTAGAACGCTCGGTGTGGCTCCCCGATGACGACGGCCTGAAAGCCGCGGTTCTGGTCTCTGAGAGCGGTGAGCAGGCGCGCGGCTTCGGGGCGGCGTTTCCAGGGCAGTGACCGGGACAGCCCGATGTCGAAGAACTCGTGCGTGATCTCCCCGCCGGAGGGCTCGATGAGCGCGCTGGCGCGCATCAGTTGCCAAGCGCGGGACGCTTTCGGGTCCTGCTGGTCTTCGGTGGAGACGCGGCCGTAGAACGCGAAGTTCATGATCACTCCTCGGATGGTTCGCCGACCTCGGTGCTGCTGCCGGCCGTGGTGAGGCCCTGCTCATGGGCTGCGCGCAGCAGGATGCGTAACAGCAGCCGTGCTGCGGCGGGAGTCAGGTTGGGAGGTTCCACGGGCAGGCTCACCTGAATTGGCGCGCCGGAGGCTGATTCCGGGCCGGTGGACTGATCCGACAGTACCTCAGCTGAGCTGCGGGTATTCAGTACGCTCTGTTCGTTGCGCGGCGACTCGGTCACGCACGCCTGTCCCGGCCTGAACACCACCGCCTTACCGGTGCACACCCGGATCTGCGGCCCGACAACCAACAAATGGTCCGCGAATTCACCGGCAACGATCTGGGCGGGCTGCGCCGGGACGTAACCCACTTCGCCCAGGAAAACGGCCTTACCGGCCCCGTCCTGTACCGATTCGTACTCGCGGTGCACGAGCTCGCCATCAACGCCGTCCGTCACGGCGGCGGCCACGGACGCCTCGACCTCCAACGTACCGGCGACCAGCTTCGCTGCCGGATCAGCGACCACGGGCCTGGCATGCCACCCGCACGTCACCACAATCGCCCGGCCCGCGACGCATTGAGCGGGCGCGGCCTATGGCTCGCCCAGCACGGGGGCGACCTCACCTGGAAAAGCGACAACGTCGGCACCACCGTCACGCTCATCCGCCCGGTCGCACCACCCGCGGTCGATGACATCCAGGCCGGACCGCAGGTCAGCTAATCGGTCGTCCATTTTCTCTCCGCGGTCAGCCATTCGACCCGGTACGGACAAACGTGGCCGAGGCAGCGGGGCTCAGGAGGCAGCCCGGTCACCGCTGGGCCTGGCTTACCGCCGCCCGCGAAGCACTACGGCGTGACGTCCTCGACGCCTAAATCGTCCTTGACGATCATGCAGACCCCGGCCAGGCCGTCACGTTGCTCCAGCAAGCCGTCACAGTCGACCCACACAACGCAGACCTCCACGAGCGTCGTACCTGGGGACTGTGCCAGGAGCGGTGTTTCCGGCCCGACACGCCGGGCTGAGATCCGGCGGGATGGGCACCGCGAGTAATGACATCGAATGTTGTGAGTCCACCGCCAGCGTGCTGCCGAGCCGGAGGCCCCTCCGGGGTGGCGATCGTCCCGTGGGCCTCGAGGTAGACCACGCCGAAAACGTGAGTGTTCCCTTGAGCATCTCCGTCACCTGCTTGCCCATGAAGCCCCTCCTCTCGAAGCTACTCGGTGCTGCTGACTACAGGCGCAAAGTGACAATGACTACCGATACTTAGCAACACCGAATAGCCGGTCTGATCGCTACTTGGGACACGCCCGATTCCCGGTGCGGGCATGATGGGCCTGGTGGATTCGACCTGGGCTCAGCTGCTGATGGGATAGCTGACGATCGCAGGGTTCTTCGGCGCGGTGGCTCTCGGTGTGGCGTTGCTGATCTGGGCGCCGTTGACCGATCTACCAATTGCGAGAGTCCCGGGGCGGGCGACCCGACAGGGCGGCGCCGCGCTGCGGGAGCGGGTGTGGAGGTGGACCGCCCAGGCGAGTGAGCGCCTGCAGGCAGTGCGCTTGCCAGCGCCGGTGGCCCGCTGGACGGGGCAGGTGCTGCGCCATCCGGCCCGGCTGGTACTGCTCGGGTTCGCGGTCGCCGTCGTGATGGGCTGGGGTTTGTTGATGCTTCCGGCGGTCACCGAGACCGGGCGCAGCGCCGGTGCGATCACGGCGCTGTTCACCGCCACGTCGGCGGTGTGCGTGACCGGGCTGGTCATCGTGGACACCGGTAGCCACTGGTCCGGACTCGGTGAGGTGATCATTCTCTGGCTGATCGAGGTGGGTGGCTTCGGCATCATGACGTGGCGTCGCTGCTCGGGTTGCTGGTGGCCCGCCGGCTCAGGATGCGGCTGCAACTGGGCACGCAGGCCGAGACGAAACCATGGGGGTAGGTGACCCGCCGGGTCGTGATCGGCGTGCTGCGGATCAGTCTGCTGGTGGAGGCCGCGGCGGCGGCGATGCTGACGTTGCGCTTCGCTGACGGCTACGGCGAGCCGTGCGGCCGGGCCGCGTACCTGGGTTTGTTCCATGCGGTGTCAGCGTTCAACAACGCGGGCTTCGGCCTGTACGCCGACAGCCTGATGCGCTTCGTCGGTGACCCGCTGATCTGCCTGCCCATCTGTGCGGCGATCATCATCGGCGGGATCGGTTTCCCGGTGCTGTTCGAACTGCGCCGGGCCCTGCGCACACCACGGAAATGGTCGCTGCAGCGTCCACCCCCAACCCCGGCGTGCGGTGGGCGGCGCGGTCGGCTGCGGCGGACAGCACGGTATCGACATGGTCTCCGACGAGGCTCAGGAGTGCGAACTCTGCCGGCCCACGGACATGGTCGCGCTCTGGGACCCCGGCATGTGCATTCAGTGCGGCGGCCGCCGTCAAGCGTCGGGGACGGGACTTTCGGCCCTATCCGGCCCCGCCGGGGAGTGTGACGGTTGAGACGGCTGGTACGAACGGCCATAGCCGTCTCGCGGGCAAGTTCCGGTTCACAGGCCAAGGGGCTTGTTCACGGCGGCCTCATCGCGAAGGAGCCGTCATGTCCGAAAAGTCCCCGCGGAAGGGCAACGAAAAGAAAAAGGGCAAGACTCTGAAAGAGAAGCAGCACGCGAAGAAGGTGCAGCGTGTCCTGAAGGCCGGTAGGACGTCCAACATCCCGCCGACAGGTCATTGAGAGCGGCATCATGCCGCCGGAGAAGCGCGAAGGCTCAGCGCCGCACGTGATCATCCCGTGTGGCGGCACTGGCTGAGCTCTTCGACGCGCTGCACGCGCGCGGCTATACGGTCGCCGGGCCGATCGCCCGTGACAGGGCGACCATGCTGGCCGAACTGCCGTTCGCCGTCGAGCTGCCGTACGGCTGGGGCATCGAGACGGAAGCAGGCCGATATCGGTTGCGCGCCTACGGCGACTAGTACTGCTACGGCGGTTCGTAGCTTCCGAGCGTGCTGAGTCGTTTGCGGTAGTGGGAGTCACGGGATCGTTGAAGGCAGCGGCGGCGGA
>NZ_JBEZZB010000207.1:0-15614 GCF_040638955.1 Actinoplanes sp. NPDC024001 | reverse complement strand
CGTGGCCCGGGCCGCCCGGATCGGCACGCTCGGCTCCCGGGGTGCCTCCCGCTCGACCACCGGCGGAGCGACCCGCTCCGGGAAGCTGGTCGGCGCGGTGGGCAGCGCGGCGGGCAGTGGCCGCTGACCGGCGTTCACCGCGGAGCCGCCGGCGGCGGCCGGCCGGAACGGGCGTACGGTCGGCGTCTCCTCCCGCGCCTCGACGGGGCGGGGACGGGCCGCGGGCCGGTGCGGGGTGGCGCCGCCCATGTGGGTGGCGACGTCCAGACCCGCCATCAGCTCGGCGAAGGCGGCGCCGGTGTCTCCCATGCCGGCGTCGCGGCTCTCCTGCCGGGCCCGGGCGGGTGGACCCTCGGTGGTCACCCGGTCCTGTGACTCGGCCTGTTCGAGCAGGCGCTCGAAGTTCTGTGTGCCGTTCTGGGCGACGGTTTGTTGCGCCATGTCATCACTCTCCTCGTTGGGATCCGGTACCTCGACGGAGAGCTCGTAGTGCTGCTTCGCGAAGAAGCCGCCGATACCACCGCTCCGTACCTTGTCGGCGGAAATGATCCGCACGCTCGAGCCGTACTCGTCACGTACCTGAGCCAGCAGTGGCTCGATGGCCGGTCCCTCAAGCAGCACCCGCGTAGGCACCGTTCACCACCCCTATCGTCTCGATCTGTGCGGTGGAACCAGAGATTTCGCTGTACGACAGCACCTGCACCCGGCGGGAACCGGCCCGCAGCAGTCGCATCAGTGGCAGCCGCAGTTGTGGTGAGCAGGCCAGGACCGGGTTGAGGCCCTGCTGCTCGGCGGCCTCGGAGAGCCGGCTCGCCTCGCTGACGATCGCCTCGGCACGCATGCCGTCGATCGCCATGAAGGCTCCTGTTTCGCTGGGGCGCAGCGATTCCAGCAGACCCTGCTCGAGCATCGGGTCCAGCGTGATCACGGTGAGCCGGCCGGCGGTCGTGTACTGGGCCGCGATGGCCGGGCCGAGCGCGCCGCGGGCCGCCTCGACCAGGCTGTCGTGGTCGGAGGAGACCTTCGCCCGCAGCGACAGCGCCTCGAAGATCCGGACCAGGTCGCGGATCGGCACTCCCTCGTCCAGCAGCGCCTGCAGCACCTTCTGGACCTGCCCGAGGCTGAGCAGGGCCGGGGTCAGTTCCTCGACCACGACCGGGTGGGTGCGTTTGACCATCTCGCTCAGCGCCCGGACGTCCTCACGGCCGAGCAGGCGGCTGGCGTTGGTCCGGACGATCTCGGCGAGGTGCGTGATGATCACCGACGCCCGGTCCACGACCGTCGCGCCGGAGAGTTCTGCCTGGTAGTGCAGCTCGGCCGGAACCCACTTGCCGGCCAGGCCGAAGACCGGCTCGACGCCGGCCCGGCCGGGCAGCGCCTGCAGTCCCTCGCCGATGGCGAGGACGGTGCCCGGCGGCGCCTGCCCGGCGCCGGCATCGACACCGGAGATGCGGATCGCGTACGACGACAGCGGCAGGTCCAGGTCGTCGCGGGTACGCACCGGCGGCATGATCACGCCGAGTTCCATGGCCATCTTGCGGCGCAGGGCGCGAACCCGGTCCAGCAGGTCCCCGCTGCTGGCGTCGACCAGGTCGACCAGGTCGGGGGCGAGGGCGAGTTCGAGCGGGTCGATCCGCATCTCGCCGAGCAACTGCTCGGGCGAGTCGGCGGCCGGCATCTCGACCGCCTCCGCCACGGCCGTCTCGACCGCCTCCGGCACCGGGTCCTTCACCCGCTGGGCGATCGCCAGCACCGCCGCACCGACCAGCAGGAAGGGAAGTTTCGGCAACCCGGGGATGACGCAGAGGGCGAGCGCGGCGCCGCCGCCGATGCGCAGGGCCAGCTTGTTCTGGCTGAGCTGGGTGGTGACCGTCTGCCCCATGTCACCGGAGGTGGCGGAGCGGGTCACGATCAGACCGGTGGCGACCGAGAGCAGCAGCGCGGGCACCTGGGAGACCAGGCCGTCGCCGATGGTCAGCATGCTGTAGTGGTTCATCGCGTCGACCGGCGCCATGCCCTGCTGCAGGATGCCGACCGCGAAGCCGCCGACCAGGTTGATCACCGTGATGATGATCGCGGCGATGGCGTCGCCCTTGACGAACTTGGAGCCACCGTCCATCGCGCCGTAGAACTCGGCCTCGGCGGCCACCTCGGCCCGCCGTGCCTTCGCCCCGGCCTCGTCGATCAGGCCGGCGTTGAGGTCGGCGTCGATCGCCATCTGCTTACCGGGCATGGCGTCGAGGGTGAACCGGGCGCCGACCTCGGCGACCCGCTCGGCACCCTTGGTCACCACGATCATCTGGACGATCACCAGGATCGCGAAGATGACCAGACCGATGACCAGGCTGCCACCGACGACGAAGCTGCCGAACGCGTGAATCACCTTGCCGGCGTCGCCGTCGCGCAGCACCAGCCGGGTGGCGCTGATGTTGAGCGCCAGCCGGAAGAGCGTGAGCACGAGCAGCAGGGCGGGGAAGACCGCGAAGTCGAGCGGCTTCTGGACGAACATGCTGACCAGCAGAACGAGCAGGGCCACCGTGATGTTGACCGCGATCAGCAAGTCCAGCAGGAAGGTCGGCAGTGGGACGACCATCATGATGATGATGCCGATGACCCCCACGGGTACGGCCAACTTGCTGAGCTTCAGGTCTTTCACGACACCTTCCATGCGTCGTCCAGGCGTCCTCGCGTCCGGCGTCCGATGCCGTCACTGAGGTCGCTGTGGCACCGCCACGCACCGATCTTCCCTGCTCTTGCACCGCGACGTGAGGAAATCTCCTGAAATTTCGGTTATGCCATGGCTGGTGTGGGGTTCGGGTTGCGGTGGACGCCGGCCGCCGCACCGCGCGCCTTCAGGCTCATCACGAAGGCCAGCACCTTCGCCACCGCGCCGTAGAACTCCGCCGGGATCTCCTGGCCGATCTCGCAGCCGGCGTTCAGCGCCCGCGCCAGGGCCACGTCCTGCACCATCGGGACCCGGTTGTCGGTGGCGAGCTGGCGGATCTTCGCGGCCAGCGGTCCTTTGCCCTTCGCCACCACGCGCGGCGCGCCCTTCTCCGGTTCGTACCGCAGGGCGACGGCGACGTGCACCGGGTTGACCACCACCACGTCCGCGGTGGGCACGTCCGCCATCTGCCGGCTGCGGGCCATGGCCATCTGCCGGGCCCGGATCTGGCCCTTGACCAGCGGGTCACCCTCGGTGTTCTTGTACTCCTGCTTGACCTCTTCCTTGGTCATCCGCAGTTGCTTCTTGGTGCGCCGGCGCACCACGAAGTAGTCGGCCGCCGCCATCACGATGCCGGCCACCGCGGCCGCCCGGATCAGCTGGAGCGAGGCGTCCTTGACCGTCGACAGCAGCGAGGCGAGCGGGAGCTGCCCGGCCGACATCAGCACCGGCACGATGTCCTTCATCGTGAAGTAGAGGACGGCGCCCAGCACGAGGGTCTTGACCAGCGCCTTCACGCCCTCCCAGAGGGCCTGCGGGCCGAGGATGCGCTTGAGGCCGGAGAACGGGTTCAGCCGGTTGAACTTGGGGATGAACAGCTTGGTCGCCACCCGGATGCCGCCCTGGGCGCCGGCGGCCACGACACCCACCGCCATCATGGTCAGCGCCAGCGGCAACACCGCCCAGGCGCCACTGAGCAGGCCGTCCTTGAGGATGGCGAGCGTCATGGCCGGGTCCGGGTCGGCGATCGTGTCCGGCACCTTCGTCATCGCCTCGCGGGCGTGCTCCATGGCCTTGTTCAGGGTGCGCGGCAGCATGATGCTGGCGGCCAGCATGCCCACCCAGGCGCCGAGGTCCTGGGTCTTGCCGATCTGGCCCTCTTGCTTCGCCTTCTTGAGTTTTTGTTGAGTCGGTTCCTCGGTCTTCTCGCCGGACATGACCCCACCCCCTTTTCCGGCATCTCTCCGGTGACCGGTCAGCCTCCGCTGAGCCGGACCACCGCGGTGACCGCCTTGTCGACCAGCGTGTCGAGCACGCCCGGGAGCATCGCGATGGCGATGCCGGAGAGCGTCACCACCAGGAAGATCTTGATCGGGAAGCCGAGCTGGAACGCGTTGAGCGCGGGCGCCACCCGGTTCAGCAGGCCGAGCGCGACGTCGGCGAGGAACAGCACGGCGATCAGCGGCCCGGCGATCTGCACCGCGGCCACGAACATCTCACCGATCCCGCGGACCAGCAGCCGGCTGAACGTCTCCATCGTGAAGGCGGTGTCCAGCGGCAGCGTACGGAAACTCTGCAGGAAGCCACGCAGGATCAGCTGGTGCCCGTCGCTGGCGAAGAGCATGGTGACCGCGAGGAGCTGGTAGAACCGGCCGAAGATCGAGCTCTGGCTCATCGACCACGGGTCGTAGGCCATCGCCAGCGTGAAACCGCCGAAGAGGTCGAGCAGGTCACCCGCGGCCTGGATGGCGGCGAAGAGCATCAGCGTCAGGAAGCCCAGCGCGGCGCCGATGAAGACCTGCAGCGCCGCGCTGGCGATCAGGTCACGGGTCTCCAGCGACGGCACCGTCTGGCGCAGGTAGGGCGCCATCGGCAGCGTGAGGCCGATGGAGAGCAGCACTTTGACCTGCCCCGGGATCAGCCGGGAGTTGAAGGGCGGGCAGAGCATCATCCACGCACCGGTGCGCACCGCCCCCAGCATGATCGCCAGCAGCTCCGCGGTGGCCAGGTCGAAGTTCATGATCTCAGTACGAACCGACCAACGCCGTGATGATCAGGCCCCACCCGTTCACCAGCACGAACAGCAACAGCTTGAACGGGAGTGCCACGGTCACCGGTGGCAGCATCATCATGCCCAGCGACATCAGCGACGCCGACACCACGAGGTCGATGATGAGGAACGGGATGAAGATGACGAAGCCGATGATGAAGGCGGCCCGCAGCTCGGAGAGGATGAAGGCCGGGATCAGCGTGGTGAGCGGCACCGACTCCATGTTCGCCGGCCGGTCCTCACCGGACACCTTGATCATCAGGGCCAGCTCGTCCTCGCGGGTCACGCCGGACATGAACTCCCGCAGCGGCTCCACCCCGTCACGGAACGCCTGGGACTGCGTCTTGTCGCCGGCCAGGTAGGGCTGCACGCCCTGTTCGTTGATGGCCGACACGGTCGGGCCCATGATGAACAGGCTGAGGAACAGCGCCAGCCCGGCGAGCACCTGGTTGGGCGGCATGCTGGTCAGGCCGAGCGCGTTGCGGGTGATGCCGAGGACCATGAAGACCTTGGTGAAGCAGGTGCAGAGCAGCAGCAGCGCCGGCGCCACCGAGAGCAGGGTCAGCCCGAGGACGATCACCAGCGAGGAGGCCGGGCGGCTGCCGTCCGGGTTCGTGCCGCCGACCTCGATGTTGATGCTGGGTGGCGAGGGCGGCGCGGGCGCCTGCGGCGCCGCCACCACAGCGCCGCCCATATCACCGGGCAGCGCGGAAGCGGCGGCGGGAAGCAGGAACACAGCCAGCCCGGCACCCAGCATCAGCAGCAGGATCGCGCGTCGCATCATCGTCGCGACGTCCGGTCGCGGAGGAACTCCAGCGGTGAGGTCCAGGAGCGCGGCGTGCTGTCCGGCCGTCCGCCGACGTCGACCGGGTGCCAGTCGGGCAGGGTCACGGCGTCCACCTCCAGGTGGTCGCGATGCTCGGGCGGCTCCGGTTCGAAGACGTCGAGATCGGTTTCGCCCAGCAGGTTGACCTGCTGGTCGGTGACGCCCAGTACGAGCGCCCGGTCGGACACCTTGACCACGGCCACCACCGCGCCGCGGCTCAGTTGCTGCCGGTTGAGCACCGCCAGCGGGCCGGAGGCGCGGCCGCCGTACGGGCGGCGTATCACCCGGGCCAGGCCCCACATCAGGAAGAGGACGACCAACAGCGAGAAGGCGACCTGGACGACGAGCCCGATCAAGACGGTTACCCCTACTCGGCGCCGGGCGAGACGATCTCGGTGATCCGGATGCCGAAGTTCTCGTCGACCACCACGACCTCACCACGGGCGATCAGCCGGCCGTTGACCAGCAGGTCGGCGGGACTGCCCGCGGCCCGGTCCAGCTCGACGATCGCGCCGGGCGCCAGCGAGAGCAGCTCCCGGACGCTCATCCGGGTCCGGCCCAGTTCGGCCGAGACCTCCATCTCGACGTCGTGCAGCATGTCCAGGCCACCGCCACCGCGGGCGCCGGTGGGCATCCGGGCCGCCTGCGGCGCCAGGCTCGCGGCGGGCTCGTCGCCCGGCCACTGACTCAGCGCCAGGGCGACCACCGCATGGACCGCCTCGTCGTCGCGTAGCGGGACCGCGACCGCGCCGGGCTTCGTGGCCAGCGCGCTGAGCGCGACCGACGGCTCCATCAGCTGGCCCGGGTCGAGCACCACCGGGCCGAAGACGCGTGCGGCCGCCTCCAGGGCGGGCCGGACCGCGGCCGTCAGGTCCAGTTCGCCGAGCGGGCTCTCCCGCAGCGCGTCCGCCAGGTCCTGGCCGACCACCACGACGACCTCTCCGGACGCGGCGCCGGTGAACCGTGCCGTGATCGCTTGCCCGTCTATCACCGTCCCGGCATCGGGAGCCACCGGGTCGGCGGCGACCAGCGCCCGGCTGGTGGGCAGGACACCGAGCGCGGCCTCGGCGGCGTTCCGGGCGAGCGCCAGCTGCGGCGCGGAGATGGTGGGGGCGGTCATGAGCGGCCAGACTCCTTGGACGAGTTCTCGTTGGGCGACGGCACGACGAGACAGGCGAGGCGGGCGCCTTGGTTACCGGGAACGGCATGGCCGAAGACGATGTCGTTGACGGTCACCTCGAGCGGCCGGCTGGTCGGATGCCCCAGCGGCACGACGTCACCCGGACGTAGATCCACGATGTCATCGGTACGCATCCGAATGGGCTGGAATCGCACTGCTACGTCGATCGGAGCCGCGGAAAGTCCGGCGGTGAGGTTGCGCAGGGCCCGGTCCTTGGCCTGCCGCTCGGCCGCGCTGAGCACGATCGTCTCCTGGCGGGAGAGCACCGGCAGGATCGTGTTGAACGGCAGGCAGATGGTGGCGATGCACTCCTCGGCGCCGATCTTCGTCTCGAAGGAGGCCACCACGACGGCGTCACCGGGGGCGTGCGCGCGCAGGAACTGCGCGTTGTACTCGATCTCTTTGAGCTTCGGCGAGATGTCGACCAGCGTCTCGAAGCCGTAGCGCAGTTCGCCGAGCATCCGCTCCAGCAGGCCGCGCAGCAGCGGCATCTCCACCTCGGTCAGCGGCCGCTCCGGCTGGGAGCCGCCGGGGCCGCCGAGCATGTGGTCGATCGCGGTCATCACGGCGGACTGGGCGATCTCCATGAGCACCGTGCCGGGAAGCGGCTCCAGGACGACCACGCCGATAATCGTGGGATTGGCGAGCGAGGCGACGTACTCGTCGTAGTTGATCTGCTCAATGGAGATCAACGAAACATTGCTGACCGCCCGGAGCCGGGTGGTCAGCAGGGTGCCGCAGCTGCGCGCGTACGTCTCGAAGGCGATCTGCAGGGTGCGGACGTGCTCGCGGGAGAGCTTGATGGGGCGGCGGAAGTCGTACGGCGCCGGCCCTCCGCTTTGGCCGCGACGTGAAATCCTGCCGGGGGAACGCGAAGCGGTGGTCACGTCGTCCTCATCGGCTCACTTACCGAACCGCTGAGCCCTGGCGCCGTTTTCATCCACTTTTTCGACCGATGGGCAGGTCCCCCGGTGGAGGACCTGCCCGTTCGGCTGTGCGCTGGTTACTGGGTCACGAAGGAGGTGAAGTAGACGTCCATGACGGTCTCGTGCCCGTCGTGCTCGTACGCCTTCTTGACCTTCTCGAGGAACTCGGCCTTGATCGTGTTGCGGCCCTCGTCGGAGGAGAGCTCCGCGACCTCGCGACCGGTGTAGGTCTCGATCGCCAGGTTCAGCGCCTCGCTGACGTCGACCTCGTGCGTGCCGGCTTCCTCGGTCATCTGCAGGGCGAAACCGAACTTCAGGTAGTGGCCGTCGGCGAGGTTCACCGTCAGCGTGTTCTCGACCGCGACCACGATGCCCTTCACCGGCTCCTCCGCGGCCTCCGCCGAGTCGCCCTTCAGCATGAAGAACGCTCCGGCGCCGCCACCGACCAGCACGACCAGGGCCGCGGCGATGATGATCATGAGCATCTTCTTCGACTTCTTCGGCGCTTCAGCCGCCGTGTCCTTCTCGTCCGCCATCGGAACTCCCCTCAGTTCAGTCGTGCGAAGTGGTCGTGGTCTTAGTGGTGGTCTGGGTGGTGCTCGCGGCCTTCTCGGCCGCCGCCGCCGCGGCTTCCGCCTGGGCGGCAGCCGTGGTCTGGCCGGTGTGCAGCTTGCTGTCCGTGCCGGAGGCGGCCGGCAGCAGCGCTGCCTGCTCCGGGGTGAGCTGGGTCAGGACGACGACGTCCACCCGGCGGTTCTGGGTGATCGACCGCGGGTCCTTCGGGTCGATCAGCGGCTTGGTGTCGGAGAAACCGACCGCGCTCAGCCGCTTCTTCGGGATCCCGTGCTCGGTGAAGAACCGAACCGTGGTCGAGGCCCGCGCGGCCGAGAGCTCCCAGCCGCTGGGGTAGTACGTGGTCTTCGCGTTCAGCTGGTTGGTGTGCCCGTCCACCTCGATGTTGTTGGGCAGACCGGCCAGGGTCGGAGCGATCGCCTTCAGGATCTTCTCGCCACCGGAGCGCAGGTCCGCCCGGTTCCCCGCGAAGACGACCTCGTTGGTCACGATGGTGACCACCAGGCCGCGCTGGTCGATGGTGAACTTCGCGCTGTTGAGCAGCTTCTGCGCCGCCAGTGCGTCGGCGATCTTCCGCTCGATGGCCTTGAGGTCTTCGGCCTCCTTGGCCGCCTTCTGAGCGTTGGCCGAAGCCCGCTTGCGGTCCTCGGCCAGGACCGCCCGGTCGACCGCCGCCTTCTGGGTGATGTTCAGGCCCTCGGTGCCGGAGGTGCCGTCGCCGGGGTTGGATCCCGGGTCGATCTGCACCACCTGAGCGTTGTTGGCCGCGCCGTCGAGCGGAGCCGACTGCCCCGTGAAGGCGACGCTGTCCGCGCCGAAGCCGGCCGACAGGCCCGCCGCCAACTGGGCGAACTTCTTCTGGTCCACGCTGCTCATCGCGAACAGCACCACGAAGAGAACGAACAGCAGGGTCATCATGTCGGCGTACGACACGAGCCACCGCTCGTGGTTGGCGTGCTCTTCGTGTTCCTCGTGCTTCTGCTTACGCTTGGCGCCCCCGCCGCCGGAACTCATCTAGATCAGGCCGCCTTCTTGGTCGACGAGGCCGCTTCGGCCTTCTTCATCTCGTCCGGGGGAAGCAGGCTACGGAGCTTCTGGGCGACCAGACGCGGGTTCGAGCCGGCCTGGATGGCCAGGACACCGTCGATGACCAGCTCCATCTCCTCAGCCTCGATCGCACTCAGCCGGGCCAGACGGGCGCCCATCGGCAGGAGGATCATGTTGGCGCTGAGCACGCCCCAGAGGGTGGCGCAGAAGGCCGCGGCGATCGAGTGGCCGAGCGTCTCGGGCTTGTCCAGGTTCTCCATGACGAGCACCAGACCCATGACCGTGCCGATGATGCCGATGGTCGGCGCGTAGCCGCCCCAGGCCTCGAAGAACTTCACGCCCACCTTGTCGGCCTTCTTCTTGGCGGCGACCTCGGCGTGCAGGATGTCGTGCAGCTCGTCCGGGTCGGTGCCGTCGATGGCCAGCTGCAGCCCGCGCTTGAGGAAGGGGTGCTCGACCGTCTTGACCGCGTCCTCGAGGGCCAGCAGGCCCTCGCGGCGAGCGCGCTCGGCCAGCTTCACGACGTTGTCGAGCAGCTGGGCCGGCGGGGTGACCTTGTTGGTGAAGCCCTTCTTGAGCTGCGCGCCGAAGGCCGCGGTGTCCTTCATGACGCCACCCGTCATGGCGGCGGCGAAGCCTCCACCGAAGACCAGCAGCATCGACGGCCACAGCATGATGGAGGCGGGCGAGCCACCCTCCACGATCTGGACCAGGAAGACAATGCCCAGGCCGAGGGCGACACCGATAATGGTTGCGAGGTCCATCAGCGTTCCTTCCGGTGCAGCGGGAGCACCTTGGCGTCGAGCTCGTCATCCGACGAGGAGAGGGACGAGGAGTTGGCAGCCACAAGCTCGGGCTCCATGCGGCTCGCCTGGGCGATCAGCGAGGCGCGGTAATGACGCACCGAGTCGATGAACTCGGGCACGGACTCGGAGATGATGTACTTGGTGCCGTCCACCAGGGTGACGACCGTGTCGGGCGTGCAGTCGACACGCTCGACGAGATCCGGGTTCAGAGCGAACACGGCACCGTTGATGCGGGTTACGAGGATCACGACTTTCCGTCCTTGGTTGTCTTGGCTGGTGGGGCCCTCCGTGGCCCGTCACCTAGTACTTCGGTCGATAGCCGGTTGCTGATGAGATCGCGGTGGTGGCTATCCGGGTGCGAACGTCACCGCTCTCGGGGCGCTCACGAAGAAGGCCGGGACAGGCACGAATGCCCGTCCCGGCCTGCTACGGCCGCGGAAACGACTAACGCTTCATGCTGACGAGCTCCTGGAGGATCTCGTCGGAGGTGGTGATGATGCGGGAGTTCGCCTGGAAGCCGCGCTGGGCGACGACCAGGTTGGTGAACTCCTGCGCGAGGTCGACGTTCGACATCTCCAGCGCACCGGAGATGACCTGGCCCATGCCGGCACTGCCGGGTTCGCCGACCTGGGCGTACCCGGAGTTGACCGTGGTGCGGAACATCGAGTTGCCGACCTTCTCCAGGCCGGCGACGTTCTTGAAGGTCGCCATCGCGACCTGGCCCAGCGTCTTCTTCAAGCCGTTGCTGTAGACGCCGATGATCTCACCGGTGTCGGAGACGGTGTAGGAGAGCGAGGTGAGCGCACCGGCCGCCTGGCCGTCGGTGTCGAAGACTCGGGCGTCGGACTGCCCCGAGTACGTCGTCAGGTCGTCCATGCTGATCTGGAAGCCGCCGGCCAGCAGGTTCCCCGTCGCGGTATCCCAGGGAGCGGCGAGCGGACCCGGCTTGGTGACCTTGCCGTTGGTCATGGTGAAGGAGACCGCGGCGCCCATGTTGACACCGGCCTCGTCCTTCATCTGCAGGCTCCACGCCTGCGGCTCGGAGGCGACCTCCGGCCGGGTGAACTCGGCGATGACCGTGTGGGTCGCGCCCTTGTCGTCGAACACCTTCACCGGGATGGTGTGCGTGTAGTTGTTGGAGACGGTGTCGACCGGGTCGCTCGACAGGTTGCCCTTGAGGGTGATCGTCGTGGTCTCCTTCGGCGGGATGGTGCTGCCGAGCGGCATCTTGATGTCGTCGGGCTTGGCGGCCGAGTTCACCGTCCCGTCCTCGTCCGCGGTCCAGCCCTGCACCGGCTCACCAGTCGTGGTGACCAGGGTGCCGTTGGAATCGAAGAAGAACGAGCCGGCCCGGGTGTAGAGCGACTCCTGGCCGCTGCGGGTGATGAAGAAGCCGTCGCCCTGGATCATCATGTCGCCGGACTTGCCGGTGGTCTGTGCCGATCCCTGACTGAAGTTGGCCGTGACGCCGGCGACCCGGACACCCAGGCCGATCTGCGCCGGGTTGGTGCCGCCCTGGCCGTCCTGGGGCGATCCTGCGGCACCCATCATCTGGCTCAGCGTGTCGCTGAACTGCACCTGCGACGACTTGTAACCGGTGGTGTTGACGTTCGCGATGTTGTTACCCGTGACGTCGATCATCCGCTGGTGCGCGTTGAGGCCGCTGATACCGGAGTAAAGGGAACGCAGCATGGAGAGTCCTTAGCTTTAGGCGAGAGAAACCGATTCAGGCGGTCGTGGGTGTGGTGATTTCCATGACCTTGGACAGCTGCACATCCGTGTTCCCGACTTTGAGCGTCGGTTCGCTGTCGCCATTGAGCTTCGCTGCAGTGATCACGCCGGTTTGCTGAGCACCGGTGTCGTCCATGTACGTGACCGTTTTGCCGACCAGCGAACTAGCGCCGATCATGCGCTGCGACTGCAGCATGTTGATCATGTCTTCGAGCTTCTCGACCTGCGTGAACTGGGCGGTCTGCGCCAGGAACGCGGTCGAGTCGGCCGGCTTGGTGGGGTCCTGGTACTTCAACTGGGCGACCAGGAGCTTCATGAAGGTGTCCTTGTCGCCGAGCGACTTGCTCTTGGCTTCCGTGGCCTTGGCCGCGGCCAGTGCCTTCGCGGCATCAGCGGCGCCGGGGCCGAGTGGTCCGGAGGTCGGTGAGGTCATTGACTTCTCCTGTCCGTAGCAAGCTCAACCTAAGGTTCGGCCCGACCCTCAGATTGCTTAGCCACAAATTTGCGGGCCCGCCGAATCGGCGGGCCCGCAACGGGAGATCTTCAATTTTGTGCCTTCGGGTCGGTCAGGGTGCCAGGGACAGGCTCAGCTTGCCTTTGCCGTACCGGCTGACCTCGACCATCAGGTCCAGGCGCCGGCCCAGGGCCAGCAGGACCGCTCGCGCGTCGGCGGGCAGGTCCATCCCCGGGTAGACCACCTGGTAGAGCTTGATGTGCGGCGAGCCCTCCTTGTTGAGCAGGCTGGTGAACACGTTGCAGAGCTCACCGACGTTCTCCGCGAGGTTCGGGAAGAGCTGCTTCTCGTCGATGCTGTCCTCGGCGGCGCCGGCCGGCAGCAGACCGAGGGCCGCACCGGCGTTCGCCGCGAGGCTGAGCTGCATACCCATGCACGCGTAGATCTTCTGGCCGGCGTCGGTGAAGATGGCGACCGTCGCGGTGGTTACCTCCGGAGCGCTGAGCGGGTCGCCAGGGCTGACGATCACCTCACGACCGAGCAGATCCTCGAACAGGTTACGAACGGCTAGAGAGCCGGGAAGTACCGATACGTCTGACATGTCCTAATCATCCCAGGATAGGAGCGAAAACCTCATCGAATCGCTCAGCGGTGAAGGGTTTGACGATGAAGAAGTCCGCGCCGGCAGACTCGGCAGCCGTCTTCATCTCCGGTGTCGACTCCGAGGTCACGAAGCCGAACTTGACGTTGTTGCCGGCGGCCCGGAGCTGGCGAAGCACCTCGATGCCCGTCATGTGCGGCATGTTCCAGTCCGAGATGACCAGATCAGGCTGCTCCGCGGTGGCCTTGTCGAACGCTTCCTGACCGTCCGCGGCCTCGACCAGATCGTGATCGCCGAACCCGGCCTGACGCAGGGTCCGGACGACGATCTGCCGCATGACGCGGCTGTCATCGGCGATGAGGATCTTCATGCACCCTCCTCCTTGTTGTCGGTGCTGCTCTGCCACATCGAAATGGACACCGGTTCGCCCTCCCAGATCCCGTACACACCGCTGATGCGCTGGGTGTTCGGGTATCGGGCCGAGGATTCCGGCGCCAGCACCACCTGCGGGAGCGACAGTTGCGCCCCTGGTGGCAACATCGCCTTGACGTTGCCGCCGACGATGTTCGCCAGTTCGCCGAGCGTGTCGGAGATGTCCTCCTCGCTCACTTCCTCCATCTCCATCGCCAGGAAGGCGGCCGCGGCGCGCTGAGCGGCGGCACGGGAGGAGGCATAGACGATGTGTCCGCTCCAGGACCCCGTGATGGAGACCGAGGAGTGCACTTCTGAGGGCTGGTTCTCGTCGTACGTGGGGATCAGCGGGCTGATGCCCTCGGGGTCCAGGTACGACTCCCAGACCTGTTCCACCATCTCGGCGAGGTCACTCTCGTTGACCTCGACTTCGACACTCATGAGTTCGCTCCGGTCGGGACGAGGCCCAGCAGGGCCAGCTTTTCGATCATCGCGCCTTCGGTGAAAGGCTTGATCACGTACTCGTGGGCGCCCGCGGCGAGCGCCCGGACGATCTGGCTCTGTTCGCTCTCCGTGGTGACCATGACCAGAGTCATCTCCCGCAGCCGCGGATCGGCCCGAACCTTCGTGACGAACTCGAGCCCGTTCATGTTGGGCATGTTCCAGTCGATGAGGGCCAGCTCCGGCACCTCGGTCATGTCAGCAAGGAGATCCAGGGCCTCCTTGCCGTCCCCCGCCTCCACCGCCTCGAAGCTGAGCTTCGTGACGATGCGCTTGAGGATCATGCGCATCGCGCGCGAATCGTCGATCACCATGGCGCGCATCGGCGTCATCCCCTTCTCGCGGCACCGGCGGGCACCGCATTGCGAGTCCGGTAGGCAGAGGTGCGGCCGGCGGCCACCCGCTCGTAGTTGTCGTCGATCCCGATCGTGGTCTCGGCGGCACCGAGGAAGAGCAAACCGTCCGGGCGCAGGATCTTGGCTGCGTTCTGCAGCACCTGGCGCTTCGTGGCGACGTCGAAATAGATCAGCACGTTGCGCAGGAAGATCACGTCGAACGGCTGCATCGGCGGGAACGGCGCGGTCAGGCTCATGTGCTTGAACTCGACGTTCTTGCGCAGCGCCGGGATGACCCGCCAGTGCGCACCGGCCCGCTCGAAGTACTGCACCAGCTGGGTGGCCGCGAGACCGCGGTTCACCTCGACCTGGCTGTACTCGGCCTTCTGCGCGCGCTCCACCATCGCGGTGGAGATGTCGGTGCCGACGATCTCGTACGACCAGCCCGGCGGCAGCGTCTCCTGCAGGGTGATCGCGAGACTGTAGGCCTCCTGGCCGCTGGAGCTCGCCGCGGACCAGAACCGCAGCTTGCGCACCGTCGACCGGGACTTGATCAGCTCCGGCAGCACCACGTCGGTCAGCGCGGCGAACGGCTCCCGGTCCCGGAAGAAGGACGTCTCGTTGGTGGTCAGCGCGTCAATGATCTTGCGTTGGTACTGAGGGTTGGGACGCTTCTGCAGGTCGGTGATGAACTCGTTGACGTTCGCCGCCCCGACCGCACGGGCGACCGGGATCAGCCGCGCCTCGACCAGGTACTCCTTGCCGGGGGCCAGCACGATCGACGCTTCCCGGCGCACCAGGTTGGAGACGAACGCGAACTCCGCTTGCGAGAGGGTCATCGGGCCACCGCCGGCGACCGGCCCACCCGGACGCGGTTGAGCAGCGCCCCCGCGATCCGGTCCAGTGGCAGCACCTCGTCGGCCAGGCCCGCGCTGACCACAGCGCCGGGCATGCCCCAGACCACCGAGGTCGCCTCGTCCTGTGCGAGCACCTCGGCGCCCGAGTCTCGTAGCACTTTCGCACCACCCCGTCCGTCTTGTCCCATACCAGTAAGGACGGCGGCAAAGGCCGAACCGCCGTACAGCGCTGCCACCGAGCGGAACATCACGTCCACCGCCGGCCGGCACGAGTTCTCCTGCGGTGCGCCGCTGAGCTGCGTCAGCGTCGCCGTTCCCCGTCGCTGGAAGACCAGATGGCGGTCGCCCGGGGCGATGTAGACGTTGCCGGGCGCGAGCTCCATGCCCTCGCCCGCTTCCACGACGCGCAGCGGGGTGCTGCGGTCCAGCCGCTCGGCGAACATCTTGGTGAAGACCGGCGGCATGTGCTGCGTGATCACGATCGGCACCGGCAGGTCGGCCGGCAGCCCGAGCAGCACCTTGGTGAGCGCGTCCGGCCCGCCGGTCGACGAGCCGATCGCCAGGATGTCGATCTTTCCGCCGGTGCTGCGGCGGGTGGCCGGCCGTACCGGTGCGGGACCGGCAGCCGGCGGGCGTCCGGGCGCGGCCGGC
>NZ_JBEZZB010000206.1:0-15638 GCF_040638955.1 Actinoplanes sp. NPDC024001 | reverse complement strand
GGGGGGGGGGGCGCGGCCACAAGCCCCCCCCCGCGCCCCCCCCCCCACGCCGCTGTGCGGGCGACGGGCGCAAGCGGCGGCACCTGATCGTGGACACGATGGTGACCCCCGCAGACGTCATCGGCCGCGACAGTGCGCCTGAGCTTCGCGAGTGCAACCCGGAACTGACTTCGATGTGGGCCGGCAAACGGCCTACACCGGCCTGACCGACCGGGCGCGCAACAACTCGTTCTTTCTTGAAGGCGCGAGAAGCGCCGATCCCGTCGAGTGCAAGGTGCTGCCGTGTGGCTGGAGGATCGTGGAACAGTCCTCTCCTGGCTGATCCGGGCCCGCCGCAACGCACACGGGCCGCGAGCGCCTGCCCGGTCAACGCTGAGAGCTGACGCTCGCACGGTTGCCGCACTGATCGACAATGATCAGCATGAGTGCGCTGATCGCCAGGCTCCCCAGTTCGCGGTTGTGGATTCCGCTGCTCTTCGACTACGGGCTGGTCATAGTGCTGGGCATGGCCCTCGACGCCGGGTCAGGATGGGGCACGCCGGCAACGCTGCCTGTGGCAGCCGGGCTTGTGGCAGTGGCAGTGGCGGTGTCGGTCGTGGAGATTCGCCTGCGCCGGGCATACCTGAAGCAGGCCGTGCCGAGCGCGGAGTCGAGCGTGCCCACCCAGCGTCCGTGGGGCTTGCCGGCACAGATCAACCCGGCGGATCTGGGTTTTCTCGCCAACGGCGACCGGGGCGCCCTGCTCAGCATGATTGCCTGGCTGCGCGCGGCCGGCACACTGGTCACCGACCCGCAGCACCGGCACGTCCAGGTGGCTGCGGCGGCCGCGCCGCGGGGCGCCGGCCCGCTCGGTGACGCACTGCGCAGGCTCGCCGGCAGCCCTGAAGGGCTGTACCTGCCGGGGCTCAACCCGCTGAGCCACTACGCCCGGCCCGACGTGGTCACCCGGGAGATGACCGCGCTGCGCGACAGGCTGGCCAGCCGGGGCCTGCTGGACAGTACGATCTGGCAGGCGCCCTCGACCACACCTGCCTGGCACCGTCCGTGGCCGGTCGCGGTGATCGCGTTCGGGCTGGCGGTGGCGCCGTCGCTGTTGGTCGCCGACGCATCGGCCGCGTCGTGGGCGATGCTGCTGGCCATGACCGCGATGTTGACCTGGACCGGTCACCCCGCCACGCTGCCGACGCCGCGCCGCAGCACACCGACCGACGGCCAGTGGGTGGTCGAGCAGGCTCGGCGGCAGCATCGGATCAAGGCCGGCGAGACCGACCCGCGGGCAATCGCGGTGCTGGTCGCGCTGCACGGCGACGACGCGCTGCAGCAGCTCGACCCGGAGCTCCACGAGATCGTACGCGCGGGGCTGTTCTACAAACTCATCCCGGACCCCCTGTTCGACAACGGGTGGTGAGGCGGCGCTGCGCTCGCCGGCGTGCGACCAGATGGCTGCCGCCCGGCTTGCCGGCTGGTGCACGAATGCGCCGCCAGAGGTGATCGAAGCCTGGCGTGAGGCAGAACCGGAACTCCGACGAATTCTGACTCACGCGTAGCCGGCCCTCCCATCGACGTACTACCACGCAGGAAGAATCGACCATTCACGCACTGATCTCGACACATGCGTGCACACGCCGGTGTGCACGGACAGTGAGAGCGGCTCTGCGGTCGTCGCGCGCGTGCTCAGCGGCAAGAGAGATACGCGTCGGTCACTGCGGGGGGCGCTCCGACGTACCGGTGGCGGCCGGCGTCGTCGCGCACCGGTGTCCCCGGCTCACCGCCGGCGTCCAGCCAGAACTACCCGCGCACCTTCGGCGGCTGCCCGCGGTCATGCCCCCATTCGTGAACACTCAGGCTGCACCACAACGCGAGCCCCAGCATGAGCGGCGGGCCGCGATCAGGCTGACAGGATCGCGGTGAGCTGCCGGGTGGTCTGCGCCTTCACCCAGGGGTTGGTGGCGGCATAGGCGCGGTAGGCGAACACCCCGCCCATCAACGATCGTCCTCTGCCTCGCGCCCAGGTAGCTTCGTCGACAGCGAGCGCCTCGCGGAAGGCCCGGCGTGCCCGGCCTTCCAGCAGAGTGAAAGCCATCATGAGGTCGCGGGCCGGATCTCCGCGTCCCAGGCCGCCGAAGTCGATCACGGCGCTGACCTTGCCTCCCGTGGTCAGCAGGTTCCCGGTGTGGAAGTCGCCGTGATACCAGACCGGCGGCCGGTCCCAGGCGGGCGCGGTGACAGCCTCACGCCAGATCGCGAGCAGCGAGCGCGCGTCGAACGCGTCGGCGATGTCGGCGATCGCGGCCCGCACCTGATCGTCGTGGTCGGCGAGCGGCTCATCCGGCTCGACGGCCGCGGTGAACTCGACCGACTGCAGTGCGCTCAGGAAGTCGGCAAGGAGCAGAGCAGTCTCGACAGAATCCCCGAGCTCTTCATAGCGGGCCACGGCGCCGTCCAGCCAGCGGGAGACGCCCCAGGCCCAGGGGTACCCGAGATCAGGTTCGCCGACGGCGACCGGTTCCGGGATCGACAGCGGCAGGGCGGGCGCGAGCCTCGGCAGCAGGTGCAACTCCTTGGCCGCCTGCCGGATCGCGCCCGTATGGCGGGGCAGCCGCACAGACAGGTCGGAGCCGAGCCGGTAAATGACGTGGTCGGATCCGCCCGGTGTGACCCGGCGCAGGGTGAGTTGCTCCCACTGCGGGAACTGGCTGTCGATCAGCCGCCGGACCAGTCGCTCATCCGCCTCGAAACGTTCGATCGTCACAGTGACCATGACAACTGATCTCGGAAGCCAAGTCGATGCCTTTACGAGCAGGTGTCAGCGGTGAAGGCAAGGCGGTCCTGTGCGGAACCGGTGGGGCACAGCCGGCCGAGGTCATGACCTTGAGCAACAGGGGGAGGCAGCGCTGCGTGCCTCGTCGCACTCGATAGACGGCGGATTGCTCGGCTCGGATAGAGCGGCCCGCGCCGCAACGAGTGCCATGGACGGCTACATGAACGTGGGTTCGGCCGTGGCGCGACACGCTTTGGCGCGGATCGGCACCGGTTTCAATCCGGTACGTTTATGGGTTACGGCGCGACGTGGCGGCGGTTACGGCGTATGCCCGCCTCGAGGTGAGAACGCAACAGCGAATTCAGCATTGGGCCAACGTGCCGAAGCGCGGTCTCCTAGGCTTCGGAAGGAACCGGCTAAAGATCCCAATACCCCAATTTTCCTTGAAGCGGAGTCCGAAGTGAAGAAACCCCTATGCCTGGCGTTCGCAGTCCTCGCCTCTTTGGCGTTCGCCGGCCCGGCGAACGCAGCCCCCGCCACCCGCGCCAGCGAGGATCCGCCGCCCAGTTCCGCTGCCGACAAAGACATCATCATCCGGATCCAGTTGGGCCTCCCCATCCTCGTCGCCCCGACCGCGAGCACCGTCGACCTCAAAGACAACAAAATCAATCAAAACGGGCACGCCATCATCTTCGTCCCGGCGGGCAGCACCATCCGTATCGGTGCCGAAGACAGCGCCCCGACGAAGACCACGGCACCGCCGAAGTGAACGGAGAACTGATCACAGAAGCGAGTTACGACACCACCGCTTCGGCCTTCGCGAGAACCGGCCAGGGTGGAAGGTGGACCAAGGCGCCCGCGACGAGGTGCTCGGCCGCCGACTGAAGCAGTCGGGTCCGTTATCCTCGCACGTCCAACGCGGGTTGCCATCGATCGACCGCCCGCCGCAGGCGAGATTACTCGTCGCCGACGAACTGGCCGTCAGTCCTCGGCATCGGCGGCATCGCCGCAACAGCGCCGGTGGGTATCGCCACCAGCACCATCGATGTGCCGATCGGCGACATGATTGGCCTCGACACGTGGTTGACCACATCACACCGCGCGACCGGCCGCCGTTCCAGTCAAGGTTATCCGTTGTGGTGCTTCCTCAGACGGGGGCTGATTGTCGCCGAGATCGCGTCCAGGGTGGCCCGGCCAGTCACGGCCGGCTGCAGACGTGCGATCGCGGACTCGGTTGCTTCAACGAGGTCAGAAAGGGACACGCCGTCCGGTACCTCCTGGAACCAGCGGAATCCGGGTGGCAGTTCCGGCAATCCGAACCGCCGGAGGGCGGCGTCGATGCCGGCCTCCTCGGCGGTGGATTGATCCGCCGCCTCGTAGCAGCGCATCGTCGATATTCCGATCAGGAACGCGGCCACGAGATCCGGACCGCTTCTCCCGCATTCCCAATATGCTCGACCGTCAATCTCGAAGACTTCATAGGCCTTGACGCGGCCGGGCGGCGACTTCTCAAGAACGGGAACTGAACTCCACAGGATAGGAACAGTGCTGCCCATGGGTGAATTCTGTCGTTCCGGTAGGCCCGCATGAGCGCCGCAGCCGGCCTACGTCATCCAGACGGGTGACCCCGCCGTGGATGCCAGCGCGCTTGCGCTGTCCTGAAGAAGAGAAGCCTTTGCTACGTGCCAACACTCATCGCCGATAGGCGTTATCAACAGCAAGAGGGCGAGAGCGTGGGCGTCGGTGTGAGTATCCGGAACTGCCGCTAAGCATGCGCTCGGCGGCTGGACCGGCCGCTGCGGTGCGTACGTGCCCACGCCGTGATCGTGAGTGCATACGTCCTTTGGCCGGCTCAGCCCTCGTTGTGGTCAATTCTTCAGGAGTGCTGAAAGAAGTTCGCTGGAAAGATCACGCCGTGGCTGCCGCATGCCGGGGGGCAAAGTGTCCCACCAAACGCCATTACATCAGCGTCAAGGAGACGGCAGCTCTTCGGCAGGATGGTCACTGAATAGGTGAGTTTCCCAATGATCCCGGGTCTGCGGGGACGTGATCGAGTCTGCAGCGTGTTGGGAAGGACCATGTCGATGATCGGGACAGCGGCGATGCTGGCGGCGATGCTGACGGGGATGACGGTCGTGCCGGCTGCGGCGCAGCTGCCGGACGGCCCTGCGCTCCAGGTAACCGCAGGCGCCCACCACACGTGCGCGCGGGCCGGAGACGGCAAGGCGTACTGCTGGGGCGACGGTGCCTTCGGCCAGTTAGGGGACGTCGACACCGCGAACCGGTCGCGTCCGGTGGCGGTGGCTCACCCGGCCGCCGGGGTGACCTTCACCGAACTCGTTGCCGGCGCCTTCCACACGTGTGGGCTGGGCAGCGACACCAAGGCCTACTGCTGGGGCCAAGGAATGTACGGTCAGTTGGGGAACGGCACCACCGCGAACCGGTCGAGCCCGGTGGCCGTGTCCGCCCCGGCCGCCGGGGTGACCTTCACCCAACTCGCGGCTGGCTTCGGCCACACGTGTGGGCTGGGTAGCGACACCAAGGCCTACTGCTGGGGCGATGGCTACGACGGTCAGTTGGGGAACGGCGACACCGAGGCCCGGTTGAGTCCGGCGGCGGTGAGCGCCCCAGCCGGGGTGGCCTTCAGTCAGCTCACAGCCGGCACCTCCCACACGTGTGGGCTGGGCAGCGACACCAAGGCCTACTGCTGGGGTCAGGGGGGCTACGGTCAGTTGGGGAACGGCACCACCGCGGACCGGTCGCGTCCGGTGGCGGTGATCGCCCCGGCTGCCGGCGTGACCTTCACGAAGCTCGCCGCCGGCGGCTCCCACACGTGTGGGCTGGGCAGCGACACCAAGGCCTACTGCTGGGGAGCCGGTTTCGACGGTCAGTTGGGCAACGGCGCCACCGCGGACCGGTCGCGTCCGGTGCCGGTGATTGCCCCGGCCGCCGGGGTGACCTTCACGGAGCTCACTGCCGCTGTCGACCACACGTGTGGTGTGGGCAGTGACAGGAAGGCCTACTGCTGGGGCCGGGGTGACGGCGGCAAGTTGGGGAACGGCGATAGCGCGAACCGGGCGAACCCAGTGGCGGTGAGCGCCCCAGCCGGGGTGACCTTCACTCAGCTCACCGGCGGTGACTTCCACACGTGTGGGCTCGAAAGCAACGGCAAGGCCTACTGCTGGGGAGCCGGTTTCTACGGTCAGTTGGGCAACGGCGCCACCGCGGACCGGGCGAGTCCGGTGGCCGTGATCGCCCCGGCGACCGGGGTGACCTTCACGGAGCTCACTGCCGGCGACTATCACACCTGCGGGCTGGGCGGCGACGCCAAGGCCTACTGTTGGGGCTACGGCTTCTACGGTCAGTTGGGCAACGGCGCCACCGCGGACCGGGCGAGTCCGGTGGCCGTGATCGCCCCGGCGACCGGCATAACCTTCACCGAGCTCGCTGTCGGCACCGACCACACGTGTGGGCTGGGTAGTGACACCAAGCCCTACTGCTGGGGCCGGGGAGCGTTCGGCCAGTTGGGCAACGGCATCCCCGCGAACCGGTCGAGTCCGGTAGCTGTGATTGCCCCGGCCGCCGGGGTGACCTTTACCCAACTCGTGGCTGGTTACGGCCACACGTGTGGGCTGGCCAGCGACGCCAAGGCCTACTGCTGGGGCCAAGGCCTGGACGGGCAGTTGGGGGACGGCGCCACCGTGGACCGGGCGAGTCCGGTGGCCGTGGCCGGTCCGGTCGGGGTGGGCTTCACTCAGCTCGCCGCTGGCGCCTTCCACACGTGTGGGCTGGGTAGTGACACCAAGGCCTACTGCTGGGGCCGGGGCTTGAGTGGTCAGTTGGGGGACGGCGCCACCGTGGACCGGGCGAGTCCGGTGGCCGTGACCGCCCCGGCGACCGGGGTAACCTTCACCGAACTCGCGGGCGGCGGCTACCACACGTGTGGGCTGGGTAGTGACACCAAGGCCTACTGCTGGGGTGAGGGTGGCTACGGTCAGTTGGGCGACGGCTCCTCCACGGGCCGGCTGAGTCCGGTGGTTGTGATTGCCCCGGGCGGGGTTGCTTTCACTCAGCTCGCCGCCGGGTTCTTCCACACCTGTGGGTTGAGCAGTAGCAACAAGGCCTACTGCGGGGGAGCCGGTTTCTTTGGTCAGTTGGGGAACGGAGCCACGGGGAACCGGTCTGGCCCGGTAGCGGTGACCGCCCCGGCCGGGTGACGTTACCCGGGTGCTGGCTTCCCCATCGATGGCCATGGGGTCGATCTCAGATCCGGTTGCGTTCGGCCTGCGTCAAGGTCGCCATGGCAAGGTGCGGCTTGGGCCAGCAACGCTGAGGCCCCCACGAACCAAGGTCGCCTGATCAACTCGGTGAACGTTCATGGCCAGCGCACGAGAGGGCTTACTCTCATCGACAGGAGCGGATACTCGATCAAGCCTGCCACGGTCGATACCCTGGCCCGCATGACGCGGTACCTCGTCGTCCCGGGCCGGGGAGTTCCTCTCGCCGACCACTGGTCGTGCGGCTGGGTCAACGACTATCCGGAGTTCACGTGGGCGCCCGAGCCGCCGGGGCCGCCTTTCGTCGCTGCGGAGCGGGTGGCTGCGCTGCACGCTGCGATCAGCGCCGACGATGAACCGGCGGTTCTTGTCGCGCACAGTGCGGGATGCCTGATCGTCGCCGTCTGGGCGAGTGAGCACACCGGTCCTGTCCGTGCTGCGCTGCTGGTCACGCCGCCGTACGTGGAACCGGGCTGGGCTCCGGAGTCTGCGGAGACCTTTGATGGCTTCGTCGGCACCGTGCCGCGGCGCCCACTGCCCTTCCCCTCGATACTGGTCGCCAGCCGGGACGACCCGATGGCCACGTTCGAACAGTTCCGGGCGTACGCAAACGGTTGGGGCTCTGAGCTGTTCGACGCGGGCCCGGTCGGGCATCTGGACTCCAAGACCGGATTCGGCGCATGGCACGACGGCGAACGGCTGGCCCGGTCGTTGAGCTGGCCGGGCCGGCGGTGACGCTGAAGACGGTGTTGTCGGGCGGGTGGCTCCTACGCTGCTGGCAGAACCGGGCTTGATCGGGTGTCGGTGGCGGCGGCGGCTGACTACCGTCGGCGCATGGCAGACGTGACGTTCCAGCCCCGGCCTCTGTTGCGCACCCTGCTCGGCGAGGTGCTGCGGCGCCGCCGGCTGGAGCAGGAGCGGACCCTTGCCGAGGTCGCCCGCGAGGCGTGCGTCTCGGTGCAGTACCTGTCCGAGGTCGAGCGTGGCCGCAAGGAGGCGAGCTCGGAGATCGTGGCCGCCGTCTGCGACTCGCTGGGTATCGGGCTGGCCGATCTGCTGAGCGAGGTGGGGCGCGACCTCACGGCGCGTCGCGCCCCGGTGCTGCGGTTGGAGACCGCCCGGCTGCGCCGCGCGGCGCAGGCTGCGCCGCGCGGCTCGCGGTCCGGCGATGTCGTCCTGTTGGCCGCCTGATCAGGCGGCGTTGAGCCGGTAACCGCGCGGTTCACGCCGGCTGATGACCTGATCGGCGAGGCCGTAGGCGACGGCCTCGGGGGCGGTCAGGGTCATCCGGCGGTCGGTGTCCTCCCGGATCCTGGCGATCGAGTGGCCGGTGTGCTCGGCGAGGATCTGGTCCATCTCGGCGCGGACCTTGGCCACCTCCTTGGCTTCCACGGCCAGGTCCGGCAGCGTGCCGCGGGCCTGACCGGACGGCTGGTGCAGGGTGACCTTCGCGTGCCGCAGCACTGATCGCTTGCCCGGGGTGCCGGCCGCCAGCAGCGCCGCGGACGCCGACGCGGCCTGGCCGACGCAGATGGTGGCGATGTCGCAGCGGATGAAGTGCATGGTGTCGTAGATCGCCGTCAGCGCGCTGAAGGAGCCGCCCGGGGAGTTGATGTACAGCCCGATCTCCTGTTCCCCGGTCGACTCCAGGTGGATGAGCTGGGCGATCACCACGTTCGCGACCCCGTCGTCGATCTCGGTGCCGAGGAAGATGATCCGGTCCGACAGCAGCCGGGAGTAGATGTCGAAGGCGCGTTCACCGCTCGGGGTCTTCTCCACGACGGTCGGGATGGTGTAGTGGCTCATGCGCTCAGTCCCATCGGTTGGCGGGCCATCGCGGGGCGGACGTCGTCGACGCTGTCGAGGACTCGGTCGATGAGGCCGTACTCGAGCGCCTCGTCGGCGGTGAACCAGCGATCACGCCGGCTGTCGCGTTCGACCGTGTCGATCGGCTGCCCGGTGTGCTCGGCGGTCAGGCGCAGCAGCGTGCGGCCGAGGCGCTCCAGCTGGTTGGCGTAGATCTCCACGTCCGCGGCGGTGCCGCCGAACCCGGCCGAGCCCTGGTGCATCAGAATCTGGGCGTGCGGCAGTGCGTACCGTTTGCCGGGGGTGCCGGCGGTGAGCAGGAACTGTCCCATGCTTCCGGCGAGCCCGAGGGCCAGCGTGCTGACGTCGTTGGGGATCAGCCGCATGGTGTCGTAGATCGCCAGCCCGGCGGTGACCGAGCCGCCCGGCGAGTTGATGTACAAGTTGATGGTGCTCAGCGGGTCTTCCGCGGACAACAGCAGCAGTTGCCCGCAGATCCGGTTGGCGATCGGGTCGTCGACCTCGGCCCCGAGCACGATGATGCGCTGGTGCAGCAGCTGGACGGACAGCTGGTCGTCTACGGACCCGGTTCCGCCCGGCGTTGCGGCAGTGAATGGTTGCACGGCTTTCTCCTTCGGCTCGGCTCTGCGTGCCGTCTCCACCTTCACGGTGGCGGCGGCCGCCGGCCAAGCCGATCTGCGGTCAGCAGATGCGGGATGGCGAAGGCCTGGTGGACCCGAGGACCGCGGTCCTGTGCGCGCCGCTTGCACGTGCCGTAGCGGCATGTGGTCTCCTCGATGCACCTCAGCACGAAAGGCTCCGCCTGTGACCCACTCCCCCGTCATGCCTCCCCGGCAGGTCAAGATCGGTGATGCCGCTGTCTTCGCTGGGACCACGCCGCGTGCCATCCGCCACTATCACCAGATCGGTCTGCTGCCGGAGCCCGAGCGGGGCGTGGACGGTCGCCGCCGCTATGGCTACGACGACATGATCCGCCTGCTGTGGATCCGCAAGATGGCGGAGGCCGGCATCAGCCTTGACGACATGCGGGCCGCCTTCGAGCAAACCCGGGACATCGGGGAGGTGCTGGGCCGGTTGGAGGAGACCCTGGCTGCCCAGGAGGCCGATATCAAACGCCAGCGCGCGGCCGTCCAGCGTCTCCAAGCCGTGGGAAGCCCGCTGGGACTGCTTTCCCCGCTGGTCACCGACCGGCTCGGCCACCTGCCCGCGGGCACGCTGCGCCCCACCGACCTGGACACGCTGCTGGTCACGGAACGCATCTTCGGCCCGCTGGGCGCCGCGATCCAGGCCAGCGTGTTCATCGTGCTCGCCACCCATCCTGACCTGCGGGCGGAGCAGGACCGTCTGGACGCGGCCGAGGCGGCTCTGGACGACAGTGTGGAGCCTGGGGACCCGCGCGTGGAAGAACTCGCCGTGCAGCTGTGCGCCCACCAAATGGCCCTGGAGCGGGCAGTGGAGGCAGCCGGGCTGGACGCGGCCGAGGAGAAGCTCTTCGAGATCTACGACGCCGACCCGGCAGAAGAGAAGGACACTCGGTTGAGCGCCTTCGCTTCGGTCTCCAAGATGCCCTACGACTTGTCTCCCGCCCGGAAACGCTGCATGGAACGCACGGCGCAACTGCTCGCCGATGCCCACTCCGCAGACGGTTGATCGCCCGCGGTTCCTGACGCGATCCGATCAGGCGCTGGACCCGGCGAAGCGCGCGCCAGCCGGTGATGACGGCCGATGTGAACCGGTGCACTTCCTCTTGTCGCGGCGGGGTCGGCCGGGTTGGGTCGAGCGCATGGCTCTGATCGCGTACGACAGCGTGGACGCAACGGCCTTCGCGGCGACCCGGCATCTGCGAGACGACGACCTGGCCACCTGGCGCGCGGCGATCGGCCGATACTTCGAGGCTCGTGCGGGTATGCGTCTGCTCGACCTCGGATGCGGCACCGGCAGTTGGGCTCGGGCGTTTCGCGCATGGTGGCCCGGTGTTGACGTTGTGGCGGTCGATCCCTCTTCGGCGATGCGTGAGCGCGCGGTGTTCCAGCCGGTCGGGGCCGGCACCGCCGACGACATTCCGGTTGCTGACGCGAGCCTCGACGGCGTCTGGCTCTCCACGGTGATTCACCATGTTCCCGACCTCGGCGCGGCCGCACGGGAGATCAGGCGGGTGCTGAAGCCGGGCGCGCCGGTGCTGATCCGGTCGGCGTTCGCCGGCCGGCATGAGGCGATCAGCCTGTTCCGCTGGTTCCCGGAGGCTGTCGCTGTCCTGGACCGCTACCCGAGCATTCCCGACGTCGAGGCGGCGTTCGCCGCCGCCGGGTTCACGACCGCGGGATGCGAGCCCGTGCCGCAGGTGACCGCCCCGTCGGTGGCTGAGGCCGCCGCCGGGCTCCGCCGGGAAGCGCACACTCCGCTGCAGTTGATCAGCGACGAGGCCTACGCGGCGGGCGTTGCCCGCTTGAACCATGCCGCGCGTACGCAGCCCGGCCCGGTCGTTGACGCCTTGGATCTGCTGGTGCTGCGGTGAGCGCCGGCCGGCTTGCTGTGATCACCGGCGCGGGTCGAGGACTCGGCGCGGCCCTCACCGCCTACCTCGCCGAGGAGGGTTGGAACGTCGTGGCCTGTGTCCGGACCGAGTCAGCCGCCGCGGCGCTGCGACGTGACCGTGTCGAACCGGTGATGCAGGACGTCCGGGAACCAGTCGGTGACCGTCTACTGGCGGCGGTCGGGGCCCGGCCGGTCCATGCGCTGGTCAACAACGCCGGCATCGGTGCGCCGGCCCGACCGTTGGAGAGCGTCGACCCGACGACGGTCCTGGACGCCGTGGACGTCAACGTTGTCGGCCCGCTTCGCATGGCCCAAGCCCTGCTGCCGATGCTGCTGGCCGCGCCCTCGCCCCTGATCATCAACGTGTCGTCGCGTCTTGGCTCGCTGTCTGCCCAGGCCGCGGGCGACTTCGCCGGTCGCCGGACCAGCTACGCATACCGTGTCTCGAAATCAGCCCAGAACATGCTGACCATCGCGTTGGCCCAGGAACTTGCCGGTCGCGTCCGGTGTTGGGCCGTCCACCCGGGCAGCCTCACCACGGCCATGGGAGGGGCCGACGCGAAAACGACACCTAGGGAGGCTGCCGCCCGGCTCGGGCGGCTGTTGGACAGCGCCGACGCCATCTCGCCGCGGTATCTCTCCTTGGACGGCCCTGACCTTCGCTGGTGACAGCGCTTCATCCGCGGCGCGCCCGGCGCCGAGCACGGCACGCTGGGCCTTCCCCGGGCTGAGCCGACGCCACCGGTGGCCTGTGCCGCGGAAGGTGGCGGCGGCGAGACTGGCCGCCCCTGCCTCCTGTGGCACGGGCGCATCGCCCATCTATGGCGCGGCGGCTTCGGAATTACCCTGCGATGATGAATGTCGCCGGCCGCACGCTGACCCCCGTAGTGCTGCAAGCGTTGACCTACTGGCCCGGAATCGTGCACGCGAAGGCTCCGAAGCCTGCCGACCTCACGGTCCTGCCGCCGTTCTTCAACGGTCTGCTGAGTGAACTGCCATGGTGGAACACCACCTGGCGAGTCCTTGACGTCGAGCCGGCCAAGCCGCGGGAGTTCGCCAGCGACCATGACCGTCAGAAGAACAGGTTCATCGAGGTCTCGGTTCCCGGAACGCTCGGTGACGGCGCAGGGCAGACGCTGCCGTTCTTCGCACGTGTCCGGTTCGAGGGTGATCGGCTGTTGCGGTTCCAGGCGAAGATCGCGGACACGGTCGTCGGTCCCGCGCTGGGCGAAGCCGGCTCCCATGAGCCACATCCGTTCGGCGCGGTGCTGCGCAAGCTTATGGACAACCGCGGTCTTTCCGTGAAGGACGTGGCAAGGCGAACCTATCGCGCGATGTCGACCATTCACGCGGCCCAGTCCGGAGGCCGCAATCCGCATCCCGTTCTGGTCCGGGAGATCGCCGGTGCCCTGGACATACCGGAAGCGGATCTGACCGCGATCGCCGGCGTGGACGATGAGGCGTCCGACGTGGCGACGAGCGCCGACAAAGCTGACGGATGAGACGACCGTGAGACGGACGGCTCGTCGGCATCAGCCGGCGGCGCCGGCTGCACTTGCAGGCGCGGCACCGAGCGAGGACAGGAGACTTTGTACGTCCCAGTACGCGCGCAACGAGACGATCCGCCGGTCGTCGTCGACGGTGTAGACGAAGACGCCGTCGTAGGTCGCGACCGCGCCGTGCGGGAATCGGGTGGTGACCGTGGCGACGACGGCGGCCTCCGAGCCTGCCGCGTGCACGGCGGCGACGTCGAAGGAGACCTGGTTGGCGGCGATGGCTTGCTGCCAGAACCGCTCCAGCGCGTCGCGTCCTCGCATGCCGGCGCCCTCGGGGTCGAGGGGCGAACCGCCGACCGGGTCGTGCAGCACCGCGTCGTCGGCGTAACAGGCGAGCCAGGCGTCGCGGTCGGCGGCGGCGACGGCGTTCATTGCCGTGCGTGCGGCGACGGCTGCCGGGTGAGCGGTGTCCATGGGATCTCCTCCGGGGGCGGCTAGCTTGACACGTGTCAAGCTAGGGCTAGGCTTTACAGGTGTCAAGCAACCGGCTCCGCATCCTCGACGCCGCCCGCACCCTGGTCGCGCAGCGCGGCGCCGGCATCGCCATGGCCGACGTGGCCCGGGCGGCCGGCGTTTCCCGGCAGGCGGTCTACCTGCACTTCAACTCCCGGGCCAGCCTCTTCGTGGCCGTCGTGCGACACATGGACGAGCAGGACGGCATCCGCGACCGTTGCGAACGCGCCCTCGGGCACAGCGACCCGGTGCGGGCGCTGGAGGAATTCGTGCTGGCCTGGCTGCACTACGCGGCGAAGATCCACCCGGTGGCGTCGGCGCTGCTGGCCTCGCGCCACGACGATCCCGACGCCATGAGCGCGTGGAACGACCGGATGGAGGAGCTGCGTGCCGGGTTTCGCCATGCCACCCGACGGCTCGCGGCCGCCGACCGCCTGCGGGCCGGGCTGGACCCCGTCGCCGCAGCCGACCTGGCCTGGGCGATGACCTCGGTGCCGGTGTGGGAGCAGCTCACGGTCGATTGCGGCCGGGCGGCCACCGAGGTGCGCCGGCAGCTCACCGACGCCGTCACCGCCGCGGTGACGCGGCCCGCTGCCGAGGCGTCCCAGAGAAGCCGGCCAGGCCCGTAGGCCGATCCTCCGCGCGCCACGATCGGCACGCGCGAGCGGGCGCGGTGGGGCCGGTTGGCCGCCGGTTGGCCGCCGGTTGCCGTCCTGCGGGCGGGTTGGGTACCCAACGGCAGCCCTGGGTGGGTCGAGGAAGCACCGACGGGCCGCGTTCGCAGGTCCCGGAGGCGGCTTCCCGGCGCCGCCGCGGGGCAGGGTGGAACGGCTGAGACGGCCGTGTTCACAGCCCACCGTCTCTACGTACCGGTGAAGGAGTAAGGCTCCCACGGTCTGCCTGAGCTCTGCGGCGGCGTCTCCCATCCACTACCGGGAGGTGTCACCCACCATGTACCGCACCGTACGGTTCGCCGTGCTGCTCGGCACGGCCGGTCTCGTCCTGCTGGCCCCTGATGTCGCGGCGGCGGCGGAGCCGGCCGCGCCGCCGGCGGTCAACGACCTGGGCACCGTCGTCAACAACCTCCGCTACTGGATCATGGGGATTCTGGGGTCGGTCGCCACCCTGTTCCTGTGCATCGGCGGTGCCCGCTATCTGATGGCCGGCGGGGATCCGTCGGAGATCGAGCGGGCAAAAGGCAGCTTCAAGTCCGCCGCGGTCGGCTACGCCCTCGCGCTGCTCGCGCCGGTGGTGTTGACCGTGCTGAACAGCATCCTGGTGAAGTAGTCATGGCCGACTGGTTCATCGACGCCACGCTCGGTTGGCTGGCGAGCGCGGTGCTCGCCGTGATCGCCGTGTTGTGGACGCTGCTGTCGAACACCGCCTTCATCACCCCGGACGTGACGGCGCTGCCGTCGGTGCTGGGGATCGCCGGGCGGGCGAGCATGATCGTGAACGTCGGTTTCGTGCTGGCGGTCATCGCTGCCGGTGTGACGGTGATGCTGCGGGAGAGTATGCAGAGCCGCTACGGCCTGGCGGAGTTGCTGCCGCGCCTGGTGATCGGGTGGATCGGCTCGAACTTCGCGGTGCCGATCTGCACTCAGCTGGTGGCGGTCGCCAACGCGGTGACTGCCGCACTGACCGGTGAGGGCGTGGTCACCAGCGGCGCCCTGCTTCGCCTGCACGTGGTGATCGTGGAGGCGATGACCAACCCGCCGAGCATGCCTTTGGCGGTGGTCATCGGGCTGCTCATCGTGGCCCTCACCCTGATGCTGATCATGGCGTGGCTGGTGCGGTTGGGTGTGCTGATCCTGCTGGTCGGGGTGAGCCCGCTCGCGTTGGCCTGCCATGCCACGCCGTTCACCGAGGCGGCGGCCCGGCTGTGGTGGCGCGCCATGCTCGCGGTGCTGGCCACCGTGCTGTTGCAGGCGTTCGCGTTGCACACCGCCCTGGCGGTGTTCCTGACACCGGACGCCGATCTCGTGGCGCTGGGCGTGACCCGCGATCGGGCCGGCACGCTGGATCTGCTGGTCGTCGTCTGCCTGCTGTGGATCACCGTCAAGATTCCGGGTCTGTTGCGGCGCTACGTCACCGGCGGCGGCACCGGCCGGAATCCCGCCGCGGTGTTCCTGCGGATGGTCGTGGCGCAGCAGGTCACCGGCCGGCTGCGCCAGCCGTTCGCCCGGCCCCGCAGCCGTCCCCGGATGGCGGCCCACGCTGCCGCGGCCG
>NZ_JBEZZB010000205.1:0-15668 GCF_040638955.1 Actinoplanes sp. NPDC024001 | reverse complement strand
CCGGAACAGCCGCAGCATGCCGCCCTCGTCGAGGCTCACCTTGGGGTAGACCTCGCAGTAGGTGCCCTCCAGGAAACCGGCGGCGACCAGGGCGGACCAGCGCACACCCGGGGGCGGTGAGCACCGTCCAGCCACGGGTGGCGCCGGCCACCGCGTCGAGCAGTGCGGTTCGTCCTTCGCCGGGTGCGGCCGACAGGACGAGTGCGCCGCTGCGCCCGGCGCCGGCGGTAGCGGTGAGCCGGCCGAGGGCGGCCAGGTCGGCGTCGCGCCCGAAGAGCCTCGTCACGATGCCGGAGCCACCACCCGGCCCGGCGGGATCGGGGGCCGTCGCCCGGCCGATGCCACGGCGCGTCCGGGCGGCCGTACCGATCTCCTGGTTGTCGCGGGTTTGGCTGCCGGCACCGGTTTGGCTGCCGGCACCGGTCTGGCTGCCGGCAGCGGCCTGCCGGCCGGACCGGTCCGAGGCTGAGGCCGACGGCGCCGCGGAGGCGCCGCGCGTGGCGGGCTCGCCGGGGTGGCGTTCCCGGCCGGCCGCGGGAAGTTTCTGCACTAACGGTGCATCAAACATGCGGCGAGTGTTCCGCGCCGGCGCGCGTGACGGAAGACCTCGCCGCCGGATTTCGGTGGATGAAATTTCCGGGATGTTGCGCGTTGATGACACGAGGCCGGTGATTTCGCCGATGCGGCACGCGCTCCGACCCGCTGAAACTGACGCTCGTCGATCCGTCCCCTCGTTAAGGAGTGTCGACGTGCGAATGTCCTCCGTTCCCGTCCGGGCCCGCCGCCTGCTCGTCACGGCTGCCGCCGCCCTCGCCCTCGTGGCCGCCCCCGGCGCCACCGCCGCGCAGGCCGCCGAGAACCCCTACGAGCGGGGCCCGGCCCCGACCCGCGCCCTGCTGGAAGCCTCCCGCGGGCCCTACAGCGTCTCTACCCAGTCCGTCTCCCGGCTCTCGGTGACCGGGTTCGGCGGCGGCGAGATCTACTACCCGACGACGACCAGTGACGGCACGTTCGGCGCGATCGCGATCTCGCCGGGCTTCACCGCCTACTGGTCGAGCATCTCCTGGCTGGGGCCGCGCCTGGCCTCGCACGGCTTCGTGGTGATCGGCATCGAGACCAACAGCACGGCCGACCAGCCCGCCTCCCGCGGGCAGCAGCTGCTGGCCGCGCTGGACTACCTGACCCAGCGCAGCTCGGTGCGCAGCCGCATCGACTCCTCGCGGCTCGCGGTGGCGGGACACTCGATGGGCGGCGGCGGCAGCCTGGAGGCGGCCAGTGACCGGCCGTCGCTGCAGGCCGCGGTGCCGCTGGCGCCGTGGAACCTGGACAAGTCGTGGAGCGAGCTGCGGGTCCCGACCCTGATCATCGGTGGCGAGAGCGACTCCATCGCCTCGGTGAGCAGCCACTCGATCCCGTTCTACACGAGCATCCCGTCCTCGGCGGAGAAGGCGTACCTGGAGCTGAACAACGCCAGCCACTTCTTCCCGCAGACCACCAACACCCCGACCGCGGTGCAGATGGTGTCCTGGCTGAAGCGGCACGTCGACAACGACACCCGTTACGACCAGTTCATCTGCCCGGGCCCGAGCACCGGCCTGTCCGTCTCGGACTACCGCAGCTCCTGCCCGATGGGCTGAGCCGGAGATGACGTGCCGGGCCGGTGGGATTCCCGCCGGCCCGGCGCCGCCTTTCACGCCGCGGGCTTGAGCACCGCGCACGTCTCCACGGCCTTCTTCACCGTCGCGTCGGTGGTGTCCGGGTTCGCGGTGTCGGTGACGCCGTTCTCCTTGAGACAGTTCGTGTAGGCCGCGTTCGCGCCGTTGTCACCGCCACCGGTGCGGTTGCCGCCGCGGCCGGCGCCCGCGCTGGGCCGCACCGAGGCGCACGCCGACTGGGCCTTCTCCCAGGTCGCGTCATCGACACCGGCGGGTTTGCCGAGCCCCGGGAAGCCGCCGCCACCGCGCGGACCGGAACTGCCGTCGGGCCGCGCAGCGGAACTGCCGTCCGGGCGCGGCTGGCCGGACGGCATGGCGCCGGGCTGGCCGCCACCGGGCGCGCCGGAGGGCCGGACGCCGCCGCCCGGACCGCCGCCGGGGCCACCCGACGGCATCGTGATCGTCACGCCGTTCTCATGGAGACAGCTGATGTACGCGGCGAACGCCGAGTTCCCGCCGCCGTTCGGAGCGGCCGAGTCGCCGGTCGTGCTCGCGGAGTCCGAACCGCTGCCGCAGGACGCCGTGACCAGCATCGCCGCGGAGGCCACCAGCATGGTGGCGGCGCGGCGCCGCGCCTTCGAACTGACAACCGGCACGATGACTCTCCTTCTTCCACGGGCGGGACGTCCGAAAGACAAGCGGCCGCACCTGTGCGGAAGTTCGGACGATGCTAGGAGTTACCTAGGAAACCGGCTCCGAGCGAACTCCCAGGTAGGACCGAGCCCACGGCTAGGACCGGTGCGCACACTCCTCGACCATGGGTGTTGCACTGGCCGGTCGCCGGCGTTGGATCTGGCTCGGCGTGGCGGTCGTCGTGCTCGTGTCGCTCGCCTTCGGCGTGGTGCGGGCGCTGACGGCCGGCGCCACGCGGGAGGACACGAAGGCGGCCGGGACCGCCACCGTCGACAGGGGGCCGGTGACCACCGAGGTCGCCACCGTCGGCACGTTGCAGGCGGCGCAGACGCGCAGCCTGTCGTTCGCGGTCGCCGGGACGGTCGAGACGGTCAAGGTACGGGCGGGGACCACTGTCACCGCTGGTCAGGTGCTCGCGACGGTGGACGACACGGACGCGGCGGAGGCGGTCGACGACGCGGAAGCCGCCCTCGAGGACGCCCTGGACGCGCTCGACGAGGCGGAGGACGCGGCTTCGGCCTCGGCCACGGCGTCGTGCACGGGAGGGAACGTGCCGGCCGCGTACACGGCGCCGGCGTCCTCTGTGCCGTCGCTGTCGCCGACAGCCTCGGCCTCGCCGACCGCCAAACCCTCCGCGACCGCCAAACCCTCCGCGACCGTCAAGCCGTCCGCGACCGCCGGACCGACCGAGGCGAAGAAGTCGGCCCCGGCCGCCACCTGCTCGGCGGGCGCCCCGAGCGGCAGCCGCAGCGGCGGCGACGCCGTCCTCACCGCCGAACAGCGGGTCAACCAGGCCCGGGTCACGCTGGAACAGGCCGAGGAGGCCCTGGACGGCGCGACCATCACCGCGCCGATCGCCGGGCGGATCCTCACCGTCGGCGGCAAGGTCGGCAGCCAGGTCGGGGCCGGCTCGGCGTTCCTCACCCTGGCCGACGTGTACGACATGCAGATCAGCGCCGACTTCCCGGAGGCCGACGCCGACCACCTGCAGGTGAGACAGGCCGCCGTGGTCACCCTGGCGGACCGGCCGGGCGAGACCTTCGAGGCCACCGTGGTGCAGGTCGACCCGGTCGGCACCAGCGACGGCACGCTGACCCGTTTCGGCGTGCTGCTCTCCTTCGACGAGGCGCCGGAGGAGCTGCTGGTCGGCCAGAGCGCCTCGGTCCGGGTCACCACCGGCAGCAAGGACGACGTGGTACGGGTCCCGACCAGCGCCGTCCACGACGTCTCCGGCGCCACCGCCTCCGTGCTGAGGAACGGCGTCGCGACCGCGGTGCGGATCGGCCTCCGCGGCGACCAGTACACCGAGATCACCGCCGGCCTCACCGAGGGAGATGTCGTGTCCCGTTCATAGGTTCTTCAAAGGAAGGCTTGATAAGCCTGTCCCGTGCTTGGAGAAAACCGTGGTTCCGTAGCCCTCAGTGAGCCCGCGGCGCGTCCCGTCCGGGTCCTCGTCGTCGACGACGAGCCGAACATCTCCGCGCTGCTCAGCGCGACGCTTCGGCTGGTGGCCTTCGACGTCCGGGTGGTCGAGTCCGGGAACGCGGCCCTGGTGGCGGTGAGCGACTTCGAGCCGGACCTGATCGTCCTGGACGTGATGCTCCCGGACGTGGACGGTTTCGAGGTGGCCCGCCGGCTGCGCGCCGCCGGGCACCGGGTGCCGGTCCTGTTCCTCACCGCCCGCGACGCCGTCCAGGACCGGATCCACGGCCTGTCGACCGGGGCCGACGACTACGTGACCAAGCCGTTCAGCCTGGAGGAGGTCGTGCTACGGATCCGCGCGATCCTGCGCCGCAGCCAGCCGGACGAGCCGCAGCCGGAGACCGGCGTGCTGCGCTACGCGGACGTGGAGCTGAACGAGCACGCCCACGAGGTGCGGCGGGCCGGCCGGCTGATCGAGTTGTCGCCGACCGAGTTCAACCTGCTCCGCTACCTGATGATCAACGCGGGCCGGGTGGTCAGCAAGGCACAGATCCTGGACCGGGTGTGGAAGTACGACTTCGGCGGCGACGGCCGGATCGTCGAGTCGTACGTCTACTACCTGCGCCGCAAGATCGACCGAACCGGCCCGCCGCTGATCCACACCGTCCGCGGCGTGGGTTACGCCCTGCGGCTGCCTCGCAGCGGATGACAGCCTTCGGCCCGGTGCGCTGGCGGCACTGGACGCTGCGTTCCCGGCTCGTCCTGGTCGTCGGCGTCCTCACCGCGCTCGCCCTGGTGGTGGCGAACGTGGCCGGGCTGCTCCTGATCCGCACCTACCTGCAGGACCGGATCGACAAGCAGCTGATCGGCGTCAGCCGGCCGCTGGCCGACCCCGACCCTCCGCTGAGCGGCTTCGTCCCGCGCGGCGGCCGGTTCCGGATCGGCCCCGACCAGGTCATGTACGTCTACCTGCCGGACGGTGTGGTGGACACCACCCGCAGCTCCACCGCCGACCCCGCCCGCCCCGACCTCCCATCGCTGAACGAGGTGGCCGAACGTGCCGCCGAGGGCCGGCCCTACACCGTCCCGGCCGCGCAGGGCGCCGACTGGCGGATGATCGCCGTGCCGCTCGGCCTGACCGGCGGCTACGCGCTGATCGGCTCCTCGCTGCAGGAGGTCGAGCAGACCACCGAACGGCTGCTGCTCATCGACGCCGCCGTGCTGGTGCTGGTCCTCAGCCTGCTCGGGGTGGGCGCGGCGTTCGTGGTCCGGCTCGGGCTGCGGCCGCTCACCGAGATGGAGCGGGTCGCCACCGACATCTCGGCGGGCAACCTCTCCGGCCGGGTGCCGCACCCTGACCCGCACACTGAGCCGGGCCGCCTCGGCCTGGCCCTGAACGCCATGCTGAGCCGCATCGAGTCCGAGGTGGACGCGCGGACCGCCTCCGAGCAACGGCTGCGCCAGTTCGTCGCGGACGCCTCGCACGAGCTGCGCACCCCGCTGACCTCGATCCGCGGGTTCGCCGAGCTGTACCGCCGCGGCGGGTCACCGCCCGGCCCGGTGCTGGACGAGACGATGGCCCGGATCGAGGGAGAGGCCGGGCGGATGGGCGTGCTCGTCGAGGACCTGCTGATGCTGGCCCGGCTGGACCAGCAGCGCACCCTGGACCGGCGGCCGGTGGACCTGCTGGAGATCGCCGCCGACACCATCCGGGACGCGCACGCCCGCGCGCCGGGATGCGTGGTGCGGCTCGCGGAGGAGTTCGAACCGGTCACCGTCCTCGGCGACGAGCACGGCCTGCGGCAGGTCGCGACGAACCTCGTGGTGAACGCGCAGAACCACACTCCGGCGGGGACGACCGTGACCGTGCGGGTGGGGCACGCGCAGTGCGCGCCGGCGGACGGGCCCCGGCGGCGGATGGCGATCCTGGAGGTCGCCGACGACGGCCCGGGTGTGCCGGCCGAGCACGCGTCCCGGATCTTCGAGCGGCTGTATCGGGCGGACGCCAGCCGTACCCGCGGCAAGGGCGGCGGTTCCGGGCTGGGTCTGGCGATCGTGGCGGCCATCGTGCACGGGCACGGCGGCTGGGTGGAGCTGCTCGAGACGCCGGGTGGCGGCGCGACGTTCCGGGTCGCGCTCCCGGTCGCCAGTGACACGGCGTGAGGTTTCCGAGGTTGTTCCCAGCTTCCCCCGAAGCTGCTCATAGCCCGCGCCCCCAGAGTGGCCGCCATGAAGTTGCTGAGCCTGCCCGCGGCGGAAAACCGATGAAAAATCGTCAATGGCGCCGCCACCCGTCACGGGCGGTCAACGCCGCGATCGGTGTTGCGCTCGTCGCCGGGGCGTTCACGGTGTACGAGACGTTCTCCCCTTCCGACGACGGCACGGCCGCCGTGGCCTCCGAACGAACCGTCACCGTCCAGCAGGGGACGGTCACCCGGACCGCCGCCGCGGACGGGACCCTGGAGAGCGCCAGCACCGCGAGCGCCAGCTTCGAGACCAGCGGCACGGTCACCGAGATCAAGGTGAAGGTCGGCGACCGGGTCAGGAAGGGCCAGGTGCTGGCGAGGGTCGACCCGGCTGCCGCGCAGCGTGACCTGGACGCCGCCGAGGCCGACCTGGACGCCGCGCGGGACGCCGTGGACCGGGCCGAGGAGGCCGGCTCGGACACCTCCGAGGCGGAGAACCAGGTGGACGAGGCCGAGCTGAAGGTCGACGAGGCCGAGGCGGCGGTCGACGGCACCGTCCTCACGGCGCCGATGGCCGGCACGGTCACCGCCGTGAACGGCACGCTGGGCAGCTCCTCCGGTTCGCAGAACGCCTCACAGGGTGGGGAGAGCACGACGAGCAGCGGCTTCGTCGAGATCGCCGACCTGACGAAGATGCAGGTAGCCGCCGCTTTCGCCGAGGCGGACGCGACCAGCCTCAAGGAGAAGCAGGTCGCCACGGTCACCTGGAACGCGCTCAGCGGCGTCTCGCAGAGCGCCACGGTCACCGCGATCGACCCGTCGGCGACCACCGAGAACAGCGTCGTGACGTACGGCGTGACGCTCACCCTGGACAGGGTGCCCACCGGCGCCAAGGTGGGCCAGACCGTCTCGGTGTCGGTCACCACCGGCTCGGTGGAGAACGCTGTCCTGGTCAACGCGGCCGCCCTCACCACGGTCGGCAACCGGCACACCGTCACGGTCGTCGCCAACGGCGTCCAGGAGACCCGGTCGGTGGAGATCGGCCTGGAGGGCGACTCGGCCACCGAGATCACCTCGGGCCTGACCGCCGGCGAGCAGGTCGTCGTACGGACCACCGCGACCAGCACCAGCGGCAACCAGCAGGGCGGCATGCCCGGCGGCGGCGGATTCGGCGGCCTGACCGGCGGCGGTGGCGGCCCGGCCGGTGGCGGCATGCCGGGCGGCGGCAGGGCGGGCCAGTGAACCGGCCGGTCCTGGAGGTCCGCGACCTCACGAAGATCTACGGCACCGGTGAGGCGACCGTGCACGCGCTGCGCGGTGTCTCCCTGACCGTGGAATCCGGCGACTACGTGGCGATCATGGGTTCGTCCGGCTCGGGCAAGTCGACCCTGATGAACATCCTGGGCGCGCTGGACGTCCCCAGCTCCGGCAGCTATCTGCTGGACGGGGTGGACGTCAGCCGCCTCTCCGACGGGCAGCTGGCCCTGGCCCGGAACCGGCTCATCGGCTTCATCTTCCAGGCGTTCAACCTGATCCCGCGGACCAGCGCGGTGGCGAACGTGGAGCTGCCGCTCGCGTACGCCGGGGTGAAACCGAAGGAGCGCCGCCGGCGCGCCCTGGAGGCCCTGGACGTCGTCGGCCTCGGGTCCCGTGCCGGGCATGAGCCGAACCAGCTCTCCGGCGGCCAGCAGCAGCGGGTCGCGGTCGCCCGGGCACTGGTCACCGAGCCGGCGCTGCTGCTGGCCGACGAGCCGACCGGCAACCTGGACTCCCAGTCCACCGCCGACGTGCTGCGGGTCTTCGACGAGCTGAGCGCGGCCGGCCGGACCATCGTGATCATCACGCACGAGGACGAGGTCGGCGCCCGGGCCAAGCGGCTGGTCCGCCTGGTCGACGGCGCGATCGTGACCGACGTGCGGCAGAAGCCGCTGGTGGCGGCATGAGCCTCGGCGAAGTGGTCCGGTTCTCGCTGCGCGGGCTCTCGGCGAACAAGCTGCGCTCGGCGCTGACCATGCTGGGCATCCTGATCGGCGTGGCGGCGGTGATCCTGCTGGTCGCGGTCGGCAACGGCTCGGCCAAGGCGATCAGCGACCGGATCGAGGCACTGGGCACCAACACGATCACCGTGATGAGCAGCGGGCGCAGCAGCGCCGGCCTCACCACCGAGATCGCCGAGGCCCTCGGCGACCCGGTGCTCGCCCCCGACATCAAGACCATCTCGCCCGTGGTCAGCGCCTCCACCACGCTCACCTACGAGGGCGCCGAGCACGAGGTGAGCACGTTCGTCGGCACCACCCCGGCCTGGTTCACCGCCTCCAGCACCCCGGTCGGTCAGGGCGCGGGGTTCACCCAGGACGACGTGGACCAGGGCCGGCGGGTCGTGGTGATCGGGCAGACCGTGGCCGAGGAGCTGTTCCCCGGCGCCGACCCGATCGACAAGCAGGTCACCGTCGGCGGGGCGCTGTTCACCGTCGTCGGTGTGCTGGACCAGAAGAGCTCCACCGGCTTCCAGGACTCCAACGACACCGCGGTGGCGCCGCTCACCGCCGTCCAGCAGGTGCTCACCGGATACGGCGCGCTCACCTCGATCATCGTGGAGGCCACCGACCCGGAGAAGGTCGACGCGGTGCAGGGGCAGGTGTCGACGATCCTCGACCAGCGGCTGGACGTGGACGCGTCGTCGGGCAGCACGCCCTATCGGATCCAGAACGCGTCGTCGCTGCTGGAGACGCAGACCGAGACGGCCGACACGTTCACCACCCTGCTCGGGGCGGTGGCCGCGATCAGCCTGCTGGTCGGCGGCATCGGGATCACCAACATCATGCTGGTGACGGTCACCGAGCGGACCCGGGAGATCGGCATCCGCAAGGCCCTCGGCGCGCCGCGCCGGGTGATCCTCACCCAGTTCCTGATCGAGGCCACGCTGCTCAGCGTGATCGGCGGCGGTCTCGGGGTGGCCGCCGCGCTGATCGGCAGCCGGTTCGAGATCGTCGGCGTGCAGCCGGTGATCGTGCCCAGTTCCATCGGGCTCGCCGTGGGCGTCTCGATCGCCATCGGCCTGTTCTTCGGCGGGCTGCCCGCCGCCCGCGCCGCCCGGCTGCGGCCCATCGACGCGCTGCGCTACGAGTGAGGAAATCTGCTGTGACCACCATGAATGAAGGCCTGTCCGCCGAACTCGCCGCCGCCGCGCCGAAGCGCTGGTGGAACAGGGGCACCGTCGGGCTGGGGGTGGCCGCGCTGCTGATGGGCGGCTTCCTCGGGGGAGTGCAGGCGCAGAAGCAGTGGGGCGCCACGGAGACCAGCACCGCCAGCGGCTTCCCCGGCGGCGGGATGCGTGCCGGTGGGTTCCCCCGGGACAACAGCAGCGCCGCTCCGGCTCCTTCTGCCGCCGGGACCACCGGCAAGGTCAAGCTGGTCAACGGCAGGACCATCTACGTGGAGACCGAGGACGGGACGGTGGTCACGGTCAAGACCAGCGGCGACACCACCGTCTCCACCGCGACGAAGGGCAAGCTGAGCGACGTGAAGGCAGGAGACTCGGTGACCGTCCAGGGCGCCGCCGCCGAGGACGGCACGGTCACCGCGACCGCGGTGACCACTGTCACCGGTGCCGACTGACCAGCGGCATCGCCACGCAGAGTGACCTGGGTTACCGCAATCCAGTGGTCCCGCTCACTTTCGGCACGAGAGTTTTACCTGGTCGGTTTGGGGATGACGCACGGGCGGTGGATTGTTGTAGACGGAAGCGACGAGGCTTTCTCCGTCACTATCCGTCGAGGAGTTCGCCATGCAGTTCATCCGCAACGCCCGTACCGCGCTGGCCGACCGCCGGGCCGCCCGCCACGCTCACCGCAAGCTGAGCGAGGAGCTGGCCGCCTTCCGCACCGCGGCCGAGCGCACCGAGCTCGACCTGATGATCGGCCGCCACAGCGCCGAGGAGACCCGCGAGATCCAGTCGATCCTCAGCCGGCAGGACGCCGAGCGCCGCTACCAGCAGGCGCTGCACATCTGACGGCGTGTGGAGTTCGGGTGCGGTGCGCGCCCGAACTCCACACGGAATCGGTCAGTGGTCGCGCTGCTGCTGCTTCTCCTTGGGGGCGTGCAGGCTGCCCGCGTGTGCCTTGAGTGACGGGTCCTTGCTCGACTTGATCAGGCTGGCCACCGTGGTGATCACCAGGATGCCGATGATCACGCCGAGCGAGACCGGGGTGCTGACCTCGGGCACGTCGGCGCTGATGTCCTTGTGGCCCCAGTGCAGCACCAGCTTGACGCCGATGAAGGCCAGGATGATCGACAGGCCGGTGGAGAGGTAGACCAGCCGGTCCAGCAGCCCCTTCACCAGGAAGAACAGGGCGCGCAGGCCGAGCAGGGCGAAGGCGTTCGCGACGAAGACGATGTACGCCTCCTCGGTCACCCCGAACACCGCCGGGATCGAATCGAGCGCGAACAGCAGGTCGGTGCCGCCGATGGCGAGCAGGACCAGGAACAGCGGCGTGAACATCTTCTTGCCGTCGACCCGGGTGACCATCTTGCCCTCGACGTAGTCGTCGGTGATCGGCAGGAACCGCCGGCCCGCCTTGACCAGCGCGTTCTCCCCGACGTCCGGATCCTCGTCACGGTGCCGGAACAGCTGCACCGCGGTGTAGAGCAGGATCAGGCCGAAGATCAGGAACATGAACGAGAACGCGTTCAGCAGGGCCGCGCCGAGCGCGATGAAGATGACCCGCAGCACCAGCGCGATGATGATGCCGAAGGTGAGCACCTCCTGCTGGTACCGATCGGGCACCGCGAACGTACTCATGATGATCACGAACACGAAGAGGTTGTCGACCGACAAGCTCTTCTCGACGATGTAGCCGGCGAAATACTCGGTGCCGTAACCCCAGCCGGAGATGCTCGCGAAGACGATGCCGAACGCGATCGCGACGGCGATGTAGAAGATTGACCAGGCGGCGGCTTCGCGGAAGCCGACGACATGTGGACGGAGCACCCCGAGAGTCAAATCGAGGGCGAGCAGGGCGACGATGACCCCGATGGTCACGGTCCACCCGAGCGCGGAGACCTCAAGCATGCTTCACAGGATCTCCAAAGAAACTGCGAACATGCTGAGTAAACCGAGTTTCCGGACGCACTCCGGGCACGCAATACGGTCATCGAGCGCGCCAGGCGACATAGCGCCGTCACGGTTAGTGATCTTTATCGGTACGGGCCGGTGAGGGCCCCGCCCGTAGTGGCGGGCCGGCTGGGTGCTCGCTCCCGGCCGTTGCCCGCCGGCGGCTCATGCACGCCCCGGTCCGGCCAGGCGCGACCTGCGACCTGCTTCACACGGTTTGGAAGGAGCGCTTGGCCAGGCCCATCCAGAAGCCGTCGATGGGCTGCTCGGGCGGGGTGTCCGGGGTGCCGGAGGCGCCCAGGGTGAGGAACATCGGCGCGAAGTGCTCGATCGTCGGGTGGGCGTAGGGCATGCCGGGAGCGCGGCTGCGGAAGTCGGCGAGCTCGTCCACCGCACCGCGCGACAGCGTCTCGGCGGCCCAGGCGTCGAACTCCGCGGACCAGCCCGGAGCGGCCGCCTCGGGGCGCCAGTCGCGCAGGAACGGCAGACCGTGCGTGGTGAAGCCGGAACCGATGATCAGGACACCCTCGTCGCGCAGCGGGGCGAGCCGGGCGCCGAGCTCGAGCAGCCGGTCCGGTTCGAGGGTGGGCAGGGACATCTGCAGCACCGGGATGTCGGCGTCCGGGAACATCACGGTGAGTGGCACGTAGGCCCCGTGGTCGAGGCCGCGGTCGGTGCGGGCGACGGTCTCGCCGTCGGGCATCAGCGCGGCGACCCGGTCGGCCAGCGCGGGTGCGCCGGGCGCACGGTACTGCACCTGGTAGTAGCGCGGCGCGAAGCCACCGAAGTCGTAGACCAGCGGAACGGTCTCGGTGGCCCCGAGCATGAGCGGCGCCGACTCCCAGTGCGCGGAGGCGACCAGGATCGCCCGCGGCCGGGGCAGGCCGGCGGCGAGGTCGCGCAGCTGCGCGACCCAGGTGGGGTCGTCGACGAGCGGCGGGGCGCCGTGGCTGAGAAAGAGAGCGGGCATCCGCACGAGGGCCTCCGTTGAAACTTCAACTATCTGACCACCACGCTACGTCGGATTGGTTGATGGTGCAACTATCTTCCAGCGTAATTACGCAGCGTAGAGGCACTGCGAGATCCAGTAGCGGACCGCGACCGCGGACGACGATCACCGCAAGAATTCGACGATTCGAAAAGCCTGAATATTGCCGTACGTATATGCTCTTGGTCGTTTTATTGATCGACGCTCAAATTTCCTGGCCGGTAATGTGATCAACAACGCCTACTGTGGATTCCAGTTTTGTCGCATCTGGACGTTGCGCCGCGCCGCGCGACCTGGCAGGCTACTGCCGGTCGCGCCGGGGGGAGCGCAACGTAATTGCTTCGTGGAACCTCACCATAACTACGTTCGGTGAACTCGCGGGCAACTTCCCAGGCGTCGAGAGGAGAACCAGCAGTGGCGTCGCCGCCGCAGCTACCGCCCGCGGACGATCTATACCTCACTGCTCACGACACGATCCGTGGCAACTCCCTGCTGTCACCGGCCACCCTTGGTCTCGGTCTCGGCGCGGCACTCCTCGGTGAGCTCGTGTTGTGGCGGCGCATCGACCTCGTCGAGACCGAGTTGGTGATCATCGACGAACGGCCGACCGGCGACGCCGCGACCACGGCTGTCCTGGAGCAGCTGCGGCGCGAGGCCGGTCAGCACGGCGTCCGCAACTGGCTCGCGTACCTCTCCACCGGGATCGCGACCGACCTGGTCGAGCGACGCCTCGCCCGGGCCGGCCTGATCAAGCGGATGGAGAAGCGCGGCCTGTTCAGCACGAAGGTGTCCTTCGTGCCCGCCGACTCGATGACGGCCGGCTGGCCGGCCACCCGTATCCGTACCAAGGTCTCCCGCGACGAGCACCTCGACGTGGCGGACCTGCTGCTCGCCGGCCTGATCCTCGCCACCGGTCTGGACCAGCACGTGCTGGCCACCCTCAACGCCCGCGACCGGGCCGGCCTGTTCGACCAGTTCCGCCGGCTCTTCCCAGCCATGTTGCAGCAGCTCGTGGCGCATGCCGAGGCGGCTGTCGGTGACGCCGTCATGGCCCGCCGCGCCTGAGCTGACAAAACACCCACCCCCCTCGGATTACCCTGGAGACCGCGTGTCCACGACCGCAACCAAACCCCCCGGAAGTCAGCTCTCCGACGCGCTGGCACGCGACCGCCTCGGCGTCGCGTCGATCGTCTTCTTCATGATGTCCGCGGCGGCCCCGCTCACCGTGGTCGCCGGCGTCGTACCGACCGGCCTGGCGGTGACCGGCCTGACCGGCATCGCCATCGCCTTCCTCGCGGTCGCGCTGGTCCTGGCGATCTTCTCGGTCGGCTACGTCGCGATGGCCCGGCACATCGCCAACGCGGGCGCCTTCTACGCGTACGTCGCGCAGGGCCTCGGCCGCCCGGCGGGCGTCGGCGCCTCCTGGGTGGCGCTGCTGTCCTACAACATGTTCCAGGTCGCGTCGTACGGTGGCTTCGGCGCGATCGCCCAGCCGCTGTTCGCCGACTGGTTCGGCATCGACGCGCCGTGGTGGGCGCTGGCCCTGGCCACCTGGGCCCTGGTCGCCGTCCTGGGCGTGCGCGACGTGGCGGTCAACGGCAAGGTCCTGGCCACCCTGCTGGTCGCCGAGATCGCGCTGACCCTGGTGTTCAGCTTCGCCGAGATCGGCGCGGACGGCTTCACCGCCTCGACCGAGGCGCTCGACCCGGGCAACCTGGTCGGCGCGGGCGCCGGCGCCCTGCTGATCATGGCGGTCACCGGCTTCGTCGGCTTCGAGCAGTCCGTGGTGTTCAGCGAGGAGTCCCGCGACCCGCGCCGCACCGTGCCACGGGCCACCTACATCGCGATCGCCATGATCGCCGTGGTCTACGCCTTCGCCTCCTGGGCGATGATCTCCGCCGCCGGCCCCACCGTGGTCGAGCGGGCCGGCGCCGAGGGCCCCGAGCTCTTCTTCAACCTGGCCGCCGACCAGCTCGGCAGCACGGCCCTGCACCTCGGGCACATCCTGTTCCTGACCTCGCTGATCGCCGCGATGATCTCGTTCCACAACATCATCTCGCGGTACATGTTCTCGCTCGGCCGCGAGGGCGTGCTGCCGCGCACGTTCGGCCGGACCGTGCCGGGCACCGGCGCGCCGAAGAACGGCTCGCTGGCCCAGTCCGCGCTCGGCCTGATCGTCATCGTGGCGTACGCGGTGTTCGGCTGGGACCCGCTGGTGCAGCTCTTCTTCTGGGGCGGCACCTCTGGTGGCCTCGGCGTCCTGCTGCTGGTCACGATCACCTCGTTCGCGGTGATCGGCTACTTCGCCCGCAACCCGCAGGGCGAGGACCTGCTGCACCGGGTGCTCGCGCCGGTTGTCGGCTCGGTCCTGCTGCTGATCATGTCCTACCTGGCCATCGACAACATCGCGGTCCTGCTCGGTGTCGAGCCGGGCAGCACGCCGGCGCTGGTCGTGCCGCTGTCGTTCGCCGTGCTCTTCGTCGGCGGCATCCTCTGGGGTCTGGTCCTGCGCGGATCGCGGCCCCAGGTCTACTCCGGCATCGGCCTCGGCGCCCGCAGCGCCACCACCACCGGCGGCTTCGCCGCCGCGCTGAACGAGACGGAGTACCCCCGATGACCGGCCCCGTGATCCGTGCCGCCCGTGCGGACGAGATCCCCGCGATCGGCGCCCTGATCTCCCGCTCCTTCGACGATCTCGCCGCCGACGCCTACCTGGTGCCGGTGCCCGAGGACCGCGAGCGGGTGATGGCCGATTTCTTCGCCCTGGAGACGGAGACCGCCTTCCGGTACGGCAAGGTCGAGGTCGTCGACCACCCGGACGGTGGCTACGCGGCCGCCGCGGTGTGGTTCGACCGGGTCAACGAGCTGCCGACGCCGGCGGACTACATGGACCGGCTCACCGCGCTGGCCGGCCCGCACCTGGAGCGTTTCGGCGCCCTGGGTGAGCTGTTCGAGAAGAACCACCCCACCGAGCAGCACTGGCATCTGCAGTTCCTCGCGGTCCGCCCGTCCGAGCAGGGCAAGGGTCTGGGCGGTGCGCTGATGAAGCGCACCCACGACGAGCTCGACGCGGCGGGCGTGCCGGCCTACCTGGAGGCCACGAACGAGAACAACGTGCGGCTCTACCGCCGGTACGGCTACGAGCCGATGGACCCGTTCGAGATCTACCTGCCGGACGGCACCCCGTTCTACCGGATGTGGCGCACCGTCTGACGTGAGCCGCGGAAGCCGGGGTGCGGTCGGTCGCGCCCCGGCTTCCGTCTTTTCACCGCCCGCGGGGTATTGACGGGCTTTCGCGGCACGTGGGTATTGACGTGCGGAGCCGTCCGTAATTACATCGAAGCCAGGTCCGAACCCAGCGTCGGCGGCCTGTTTCCGCTGGGTGACAACGGCGGAGGGACCCATGCATGCCCCTGGACGAGATGCCGACGACGGGGCGGAGCACTGTGGACCCCGATGCGTTCGACGTAACCTCCGGCGTACCCGATCGGGTGTTGGCGAGAGCGACCCCGTGGCAGGCCGGCGGAACGGTCGTCAACGAGCACACGCTCGACTACAACGCGAACGGGCACCGCACCCGCGACGTCGCCAAGACGATGAACGCGGACAGC
>NZ_JBEZZB010000204.1:0-15702 GCF_040638955.1 Actinoplanes sp. NPDC024001 | reverse complement strand
GCACGCCGCCGCCGACGCGGTTGAGGCCGCCGCGGACGAACTGGCCGAGATCATGGCCGCCGAGATGGGCAAGCCGGTCGACGGCGCCCGCGACTCGATCGGCGCCGGCGTCGGCACCCTGCGCCAGTACGCCGAACTCGGCCCGGTGCACCGCGGCCGCGCCCTCGCCGGCAACGACGAGGCGATCGACCTGATGGCGTACGGCCCCCGCGGCGTCGTCGCGGTGATCACTCCGTGGAACGACCCGGTCGCGGTCTCCTGCGGACTGCTCGGCGCCGCCCTGGTCACCGGCAACACCGTCGTGCACAAGCCGAGCGAGCGCACCCCGGCCACCGGCTGGCGGCTCGCCCGGCTGCTCGCCCCGCACCTGCCGGAGGGCGTCCTGACGCTGGTCAACGGCGACGGTCCGGTCGGCGCCGCCCTGGCCGGCGCCGAGGTGGACGTGGTCGCCCACGTCGGCTCCACCGCCACCGGCCGGGCCATCGCCGCCGCGTGCGCGCGAACCGGCGCGAAGGCGCTGCTGGAGAACGGCGGCAGCGACCCGGTGATCGTCGACGCCGGGGTGGACCCGGCATGGGCGGCGCAGCAGGTGGCGCTCGGCGCGTTCGTCAACTCCGGGCAGATCTGCGTGGCCGTCGAACGGATCTACGCGCACCGCGACGTCGTGGAGCCGTTCCTCGAAGCGCTGGTCGCAGAAGCCGGGCAGTGGGCCGGGCAGATCGGCCCGCTGGTGGACCGGCGGCTGCGCGACGGCGTCGACGAGCAGGTGCGGGCGGCGGTCCGGGACGGGGCGCGGCTGCTCTGCGGCGGGACAGTCCCGGCCGGGACGGGCGCCTACTACCCGCCGACGGTGCTCGCGGACTGCACCGACGACATGACCGTGGTGCGTGAGGAGACGTTCGGGCCGGTCGCGCCGGTGGTCACTGTGGACTCGTTCGGATCGGCACTGGCGCGGGCGGCGGACTCGCCGTACGGGCTGGCCGCCACCGTGCTGACCACCTCGATGAGCCACGCCCAGCGCGCCTGGCGCGAGCTGCCGGTCGGCACCGTCAAGATCAACGCGGTCTTCGGCGGGGCGCCGGGAGGCGCCGCGCATCCGCGGCGCGGGTCAGGCCAGGGCTTCGGGTACGGACCGGAGCTGCTCGACGAGATGACCGTGACGAAAGCCGTCCACATCGAGGCGCCACCGTCCGGGTGGTGACGGCGCGGTGCCTGCGCGCACCGGCCTGCCATCACCGGGCGTGGGCCGAAATCGGCTTGCCCGCGTCGCGCCCGGGCGGTTAGACCTTCGGCATGGCCGTCCTGGACACCGTCCTCGCCCGGGCGTCCGCCGATCCGGCGGTGCGCGGAGTGATCCTCACCGGATCGCACGCGCGTGGCCTCGCCACCGCACACTCCGACGTCGACGTGACCATCGTGGTCGCCGGCCAGGAGGTGTCCTGGCGGCACCGGGTCCGCACCAGCGAGCTGGACGAGAGCGTGTGCACCGTTGACGCCCTCGCCGACACCTCCGTCCACTGGCGGCGCTACGGGTTCCGCGGTGCGCGCGTGCTCCTGGACCGGCTCGACGGTGAGATCGCCGCGCTGGTCGACCGGCAGGCGACGCCGACCGCCGAGGAGTCCGCCGAGGCCGCCCGCAGCATGCTGGACGCGTACGTCAACCAGCTCTACCGGGCCGTCAAGAACGCCCGCGACGGGTCACCGGAACTCGCCCGCCTGGACGAGATCGAAGCGCTGCCCTGGCTGCTGGAAACCGTCTTCGCCCTGCACGGCAGGCTGCGGCCGTACAACAGGTACCTGCCGTGGGAGCTGGCGAACCATCCACTGCCCGGCGAGTGGAACGCGGCGCTCGCCCCGGCCCGGCTGCCCACCAGCGCCCTCACGCTGTTCCCGGCGGTCACGGAACTGGCTCGGCAGCGAGGGCACGGCGACGTGCTGAGTGCCTGGGGATCCGACGTCGATCTCATCCTGGCAGCAGCGAGTTGATCGAACGGGGCCTACTGTGGGTCCGGTGCCCGACGTGTCCCCTGATCCATCGCCGGCTGACCCACAGTTCAGTGAGCCGCTGCGCGCCCAGTTCGACGCCTTCCTCGACGAGCATCGCGGCATGCTCACCGACTGCCTGGACGGCCTCACCGAGGAGCAGGCCCGCCGCCGGTTGGTGACCTCCCGGACCACCCTGCTCGGCCTGGTCAAGCACGCCACGGTCGTGGAGAAGGTCTGGTTCGACGAGGCGATCACCTGCCGGTCCCGCGCCGAGATCGGCATCCCCGCCGGAGCCGACGAGAGTTTCATCCTGAACGACGGCGACACCATCGCCTCGGTTCAGCAGGCGCACCGTGAGGCGTGCGAGGCGTCCCGCCGGGCGACCGCCCCGCTCGGCCTCGACGACGTCGTGCACGGCAACCGGCGTGGGCCGCTGCCGCTGCGCTGGGTGTACCTGCACGTGTTGCGGGAGCTGGCCCAGCACTGCGGGCACGCCGACATCCTGCGCGAGCAGATCCTGGCAATCATCCCCGGGGAATGATTCGCGGCCGCCCGCGCCGGACCGAGAATCCGGGCCATGGGCTGCTTGTTCGCACTTTTCGCCGGGGTGTTCCCGAGACTCGGCCTGCTGATCATCTGGATCGCCCGGCCGGCGATGGTGAACGCCGCGTTCGACACCTGGCTCTTTCCGCTGCTGGGGATCCTCTTCTTCCCGTTCGCCACCCTCATCTACGTGGTCCTCTACACGCCCGGGATCGGCCTGAACAGCTGGGACTGGTTCTGGGTCGTGCTGGCAGCGCTGCTGGACGTCGCGCACTGGGCGGCCGGCGCCACCCAGCGCAACCAGATCCCCGGTTACAGCCGGGGTTAGGCGCCGGCCAGCTTGGCCAAATCGGCCTCGACGTGGGCGGGCAGCCGCCGGCGGTGCCGCATCGCCCAGGGCAGCGCCCGCGCCACGTCCCATCCGGCCGCCGGGCATTCCCGCAGCGCGGACGCCAGCGTCCGGGCCACCACCGCCGGTGGACGGCGCAGCAGGGCGGTCAGCATCCGGTTGCGTGCCTCGATCCGCTGCCGGGCACCGCGGTCACGCCCGGCGGGCTGCGGGAAATGCCGCACGACCAGCGTCGGGTCGTAGCACAGCCACCAGCCCGCGGCGGCCAGGTCCATCGCCAGCAGCGCTTCCTCCCCGTACACGAAAAGGCGTGGCTCGAAACCGCCCACCGCGAGGAACGCCTCGCGCCGGACCACCACCGCGCAGGAGAGGAAGCCGAGGACCGAAGGTCCGGGCGCGCCGGGGGGCGTGCCGATCGGCGCGGCGGCCATGGCCGCCGAGACCGGGTCGAGGCGGCCCTCCGGGCCGATGAGAACCTTGGCGCTGACCAGTCCGAGCTGGTCATGGCGGTCCAGCAGTGCGGCGGCCCGGGCAAGTGACCCCGCAGACCAGTACGAGTCGTCGTCGGCGAACGCGACATACGGGGTGGCCGCCCGCCGCACGCCCTCGTTGCGGGCCGCGGCCCCCCGGTTCTCGCCGAGCCGCACCACCTCGACGGCGGGGAAGGCGCTCTGGATCGCCTCCGGCCCGCCGTCGTCGGAGCCGTTGTCGACGAGGATCACCGGGGCCCGGTGTTCCGGCAGTGTCTCGAAGAGCCGCTCACGCCGGTTGCGGGTCGCCACGACGACGGTGATCTGCTCGTTCACCGGGCGGTCAGCCGTTCACGCAGTTCCTTGGCGAAGAAGTCGAAGAAGCCGTCCGGGTCGGGGCCGACGTTCATCAGCACCACGTGGTCGTATCCGGCGTCCGTGTACTGCTTGACGGCTTCGGCGTACTTCTGCGGGTCCGGGCCGGCGGTGAACTGTTTCGCGACGTCGTCGAGGGTGACGGTGGCGGATGCGGCCTCGAAGTTGGCCGGGTTGGGCAGTTCGGACATCACCTTCCAGCCGGTGACCGACCAGCGGGCGGTGCGGTGTGCCTCGGCGAGCGCCGCCTCCTCGGTGGGCGCCCAGGCCACCGGCACCTCGGCATACTTCGGCCCGCTGCCCCCTGCTTCGGTGAACGTGGTGACCAGGTCGGCGCGCGGCTCGGTGGCGAACAGTCCGCTGCCGTGGGTGGCGGCCAGTTCGGCGGCGGCCTTGCCGCCGGCGGCGACCGCGATGTCCGGGAGCCGGTCCGGCAGGTCGAACACCCGGGCGTCCTCCAGCTGCAGGTATTTGCCCTGATAGGACTGGTAGCCGCCCTGCCAGAGCAGCTTGATGATCTCCAGCGCCTCGCGCAGCCGGTCGTGCCGTTCCCGGACGCTGCCGAAGCCCTGCCCGACCACGTGCTCGTTGAGCCGTTCGCCGGACCCGACGCCGAGCGTGAACCGGTTGTCCGAGATGATCGCCAGGGTCGCCGCGGCCTGCGCGACGATCGCCGGGTGGTAGCGGACGCTGGGACAGGTCACGCCGGTGGCGAGGCCGAGGGTGCGGGTCTGCACAGCGAGCGCGCTGAGCACGTTCCACGCGAACGGCGAGTGACCCTGCACGTCGAGCCACGGGTGGTAGTGGTCGCTGATCTCGACGAAGTCGAAGCCGGCCTGCTCGGCCCGGATTCCCTGGCGGATGAGCTCCTTGGGGTCGAAGGCCTCGGCGGCGAGCTTGTATCCGAGCTTCACGGTTCCGATTGTCATGGTGCTGGCGATTCCCGCGTGCCGCCGCCACAAACGCGAAGACGGGCCGGCCCCGCGGGCCGGCCCGTCTTCTCGGCGAGCGTCAGGAGGTCGCTGCCTGCTTGGTCTGGTCGCGGACGTCCTGCGCGTTGGAGGTGGCGGTCTCCTTGGTGGTCTGCGCGGCGTCGCGAGCGGTCTCCTTGACCTGCCCGGCAGCCTGCTGAACGGTGCCGCCCAGATCGTCCTTGATCTCGGTCGCCATGTCCTTCACCTTGTCGGTGAGTTCGCCGCTGTGGTCCTTGAGCTGCTGGCCGGCACGGCGCTCGGCGTCGGTCACCGGGATCAGCGAGGAGGCCAGCAGGCCGACGCCGAAGGCGATGATGCCGGCGGCGACCGGGTTGCCCTGGGTCTGGCCCGCGACGGCGCGCGGGGCGGAACGGACCGCGCCGGCGGCGTCGTGTGCCTTCTCGGTGGCCTTGTCACTGAGGTCCGAAGCCTTGTCACTCACCCGGTCGCTCAGTTCGGAGGCTTTGTCGCTGAGCTGCGACGTCTTCTCCTGAGTGGTGTACCGGGCCTGCTCGGTGCTGCCCATGACCTTCTCCTTCACCGCGGTCCAGCGCCGCCGGGCGACCTGGCGCGGGCTCGTCTTCTCAGCCAGCAGATCGACGTCACGCGTCAGCGTGGCCCGGGTGTTCTCGATGTCCTGCCTCAGCCGGTCGGGTTCTTCAGCCATTGGGCGTCCTCCTTGAGAGTTTCGGTGGTGCGGCGCGGCACCGGGTCGACGGTCTTGAGCTTCTTGCGGCCGTTGACGTAGAGAACGGCACCGATCGCGGCCCACACGACGGCGACGATGAACGCCGCCCACCCGAGCGGGATGACCTCCCCGAGGCCGAAGACCAGCGCGAAGCTGAACAGCACGATGGCCAGGTAGCCGGCGAAACCGGCGCCGCCGAGCATGCCCGCGGCCTTGCCCGCCTTGGTGGCCTCCTGGCGGATCTCCGCCTTGGCGAGGGCGACTTCCTGACGGAACAGCTGCGACAGGTCGTTGCTGATGTTGCCGATGATGTCGCCGATCGAGGTTTCGGCGACCTGCTCGTCGTGCTGATCGCGGTAGGGGGTCGTCATGACCGGCGCTCCGCTTCACCCGGCCGGTAGGTTTCCTCGACCACGGCGGGGGTGCCGGTGCCGGTGGCGGCGTACTCGGTGGTCACTGTCGTCGACGTGCCGGGGGCCGCCGTGGTCGCCGGGGTGACGTATCCGGCCTCGTATCCGGCGACGCGCTCGGCAGCCGGGTCGCCCAGGTAGGTCTCCTGCGTCCGCTGAGTGTCGTAGCCGGAGCGCGTGTCGTAGCCGGAGCTGAAGGTGTCGGTGTTCGGCTTGCCGGCGTTCTCGTCGGCCTTCGCGATGCTCTTGCCGAGCCGGCCCACGACGAAGCCGGCGGCCAGGGCGGTGGCCAGGAAGGCGCCGGGCCGGCGGCGGGCGAAGTCCTCGACCTCGCGCAGCACACCGTCCGGGCCGTGGCGGTCCAGGTAGTCGGCGAACTGGCGGCCGCCTTCGGCGACGCGGGAGACCACGGCGGCGGCCGGCGAGTCCTGCCGGTCTCCGCGCATCTCGTCAAGCTGGTCCGCGGCCTGCCGGATGCCTCCGACCAGGCGCTGGTTCTGGCCACGAGCCTGGTCGCTGAGCTTGCCGCGAACCTCCGAGGCCACGGTGCGTGCCTGGGTACGCGCTTCGGCACCCACCCGCTGCGCCTGCTCCTTGGCGGTGTCCTTGACGTCCGCGGCTGCCTGCCCGGCTGATTCACGGGCCTGCTCCGCGACCTGGCGCGGCTTCGACTGCTCCTCGCCCGCGGCGTGGCGCGGCTCGGTCACCGGGTACGCCGGGGTGGCGGTGGTGCCGGTGGCGGTGGGGTACTCGGGGTCGTAGGCCGACTGGGGCGGCACTCCGACCGGATCTGACGCACGGTCACTCATGGTTCCTCCAGGGGTGTTGGCCGATGTGCCCACGACCCCTGGCTACCCTGGGAACGGTCGGTCGATTCATCTCCTGTTGTGATGAATGGCGCGAAATCGCGATCTTTAAAATCCATCAACACGGGTAGGGCGTACTCCCGAGTCTTCTTCACGTATGGCCTCCCGGGGCCGCCTGTTAGGGTCCGTCCCGTGAGTGAGCACAGCGGCCCACGGGTCATCGGCGGCCGGACCTTCGATTTCTCCCGCCGGGTCGCCGTGATGGCGATCGTGAACCGCACGCCGGACTCGTTCCACGACCGTGGCCGCACCTTCGCACTGGAGAACGCCGTCGAGGCGGTTCGCGCGGCAGCCGCCGACGGCGCCGATTGGATCGACGTCGGCGGGGTGCCGTTCGCTCCCGGCCCCGAGGTGAGCGCCGCCGAGGAACTGGACCGGGTGCTGCCCGTCGTCGAGGCGGCCCGCGATCTGGCCGTGGTCTCGGTGGACACGTTCCGCCCCGAGGTGGCCCGCGAGGTGATCCGGGCGGGGGCCGGGGTCGTCAACGACACTTCCGGCCTGCGCGACCCGGCGATGGCCGACGCGGTCGCCGGCACCGACGCCCAGCTGGTGATCTGTCACAGCCTGGCCGCGCCGCGCACCCTCTATCCGAGGCCGGAGTACGGCGACGTGACCGCCGAGGTGAGCGCCTTCCTGCGGGAGAAGGTGGAGCTGGCGCTCTCCCGGGGTGTCCGCCCGGACCAGATCATCATCGATCCGGGCCACGACCTGAACAAGAACACCCACCACTCGCTCGAGATCACCCGCCGGCTGGACGAGATCGCCGCGATCGGCTATCCGATGCTGGCGGCGCTCAGCAACAAGGACTTCATCGGCGAGACTCTGGACCGCCCGCAGCAGGAGCGGCTGGCCGGCACCCTGGCCACCGTGGTCTTCTGCATCCTGCGCGGCGCCCGGATCATGCGGGTGCACGACGTGCGGGCCGCGGTCGACGCGATCCGGATGACCGAGGCGATGCTGGGCTGGCGGGAACCCGCCTACACCCGGCACAACATGTAGTCGCGGCTGCCTGTCAGGGGTTCTGCTTCCCGTAGGGCAGGGTGCCGAGCAGGTCGGTCATCCACGGCTGCGGCGCGACCGCGTCCGGGCCGAGGACCTGCATCGCGCCGAGCACGGTGATCAGCATCCCGGAGGCGAAGAAGTCCCGCGCCTCCTCGGCTGACGCCCCGGTCAGCTCCCGGACCAGCAGGTACAGCTCGCCGTAGCACCGCCGGACCGCCTCACCGAGGGCCGGGTCGGCGGCGGCCGCGTACCCGTGCAGCAGCACGACCAGCAGGTCGCGCTCGGCCAGCAGCTCCTTGTACGCCATGCCGAGCCCGTGCAGGGTCGGGTTCTTCGCCGCCGCGGCGAGCCAGATCTGCCGCACCCGGTCGGCCGCGTGACCCACGGTCGCCAGGAACAGCTCCTGCTTCGAGCCGAAGAGCCGGATCACGTACGGCTGGGAGACTCCGGCCAGCCGGGCGACCTGGTCGGTCGTCGTCCCCGCGTATCCCCCTTTGGCGAAGGCGCTGACGGCGGCCGCCACGAGCTGGGCGTGGCGTTCCTGTGCGGTGAGGCGGATCCGGGTCACGTTGACAGGTTATCAGCCGATGCTTACCGTACTTAGTTATCAGTGGATAACAACTTTGCGCTTCGCAGCCTTCAGGGGGAAGTAGTGACCGCACTCGCGTCCAGCCCGCCGACCGGGGCCCGGCCCCGGACCCGCCCGTTCGGGCTGGTGATCGCCGCCGTCGGCATCCCGGCCTTCATGGGAGCGCTGGACAACCTCGTCGTCAGCACCGCCCTGCCGGTCATCCGCACCGAACTCGGCGCCTCCATCTCCGACCTGCAGTGGTTCGTCAACGCGTACACCCTGCCGTTCGCCGCCTTCCTGCTCACCGCGGCCGCGCTCGGCGACCGCCTCGGCCGCCGCCGGATGTACCTGGCCGGCATCGCGATCTTCACCGCCGCCTCGGCCGCCGCCGCGCTCGCCACCGAACCCTGGCAGCTCACCGCGGCCCGCGCCGTACAGGGCCTCGGCGGTGCGGCCATCGCACCGCTGTCACTGACGCTGCTCGCCCAGGCCGTCCCCGATCGGCTGCGCAACGCCGCGATCGGCATCTGGGGCGGCATCACCGGCCTCGGCGTCGCCGTCGGCCCGGTCGTCGGCGGCGCCGTCACCGAGGGCCTCACCTGGAACTGGATCTTCTGGGTCAACGTCCCGATCGGTGTCGCCGCGCTCGTCCTGGCGGCCACCGTCCTCGGCGAGTCGCGCGGCGGCGCCCGCCGGCTCGACCCGTTCGGCCTGGCTCTGTCCGCGAGCGGCATGCTGCTGCTGGTCTGGGGTGTCGTCGACGGCCCGGAGAAGGGCTGGACCACCGGCAGGGTGCCGGTCATGCTCGGCGCGGGCGTCGCGCTGATCACCGGGTTCCTCTTCTGGCAGAGCCGCAACCGTACGCCGATGCTGCCCCTGCGCCTGTTCCGGTCCCGTTCGTTCAGCCTGGTCAACGTCGTCACGCTGACCTTCTCGGCCGGCGCCTTCGGTGCGGTGTTCCTGCTCGCCCAGTTCTTCCAGGTGGTGCAGGGCCTCAGCCCGCTCGACGCGGGCCTGCGCACCCTGCCGTGGACCGCCGCTCCGATGGTGGTGGCGCCGCTGGCCGGCATCTTCGGCGCCCGGATCGGCATGCGGAACCTGATCGTCGCCGGTCAGGTGTTCCTGGCCGCCGGCATTCTCTGGATCGGCCTGGTCACCACGACCGACGTCACCTACGGCCGGCTGGTGGGCGCTTTCCTGCTGGCCGGTGTCGGCATGGGCCTGACCTTCGCCCCGATCAGCACGGTCACCCTGGCCAGCGTCAGCGAGACCGACCGCGGTGTGGCCTCCGGCGCCAACAACACGATCCGCGAGTTCGGTGTCGCGGCCGGTGTCGCCGCCCTCTCCTCGATCTTCAGCACGTACGGCGGGTTCGCCTCGCACCAGGACTTCGTGGACGGCCTGGTCCCCGCGGTCCTGACCGGCGCGGCGATCCTGGCGGTGGGCGCCCTGGTGGCCGCGCGCCTTCCCCGGCAGGGCTGATTCTGCGGACAGTGCCCGTCCCTGGCCGAGCCGGGGAGGACAGCTCGACTCGATCCGGTCGATCCGATCGACGCCAGTCAACGTTCATAAGAGCGTGAGGCACTCATCAGCGGTTGAGACAAGACGACATGTCGCGGCGATCGCCGCCGCCACGGTTCTCGCACTGGCCCTGGCACCCGCGCCGGCATCGGCATCGGCACCGGCGCCGGCGCCGCCGTCCGGGGACCGGGCAGCCCTGCGATCCACCTCCACAGCGGACGCCCCGGCCGACGCCGACCCGGCCCGGGACGGCGGCGAGCCGGTGGTGTGGCTGCTCGTTCTCGGCGGCGTGGCACTGACGGTGCTGGTCGGCGCGGCATTCTGGAGCATCCGCCGGCGCCCGCCGACGGCGTGACCGAGCCCGCGTACGACCCCTGACCGCCGCCGGGAGTTAACGAGTCGCTCATCGGCTGTTGCACTCGCGCAACATGGCTGCAACGATGACCTTCAATTCCGCGCCGCCGAGGGTCACCCCGGAGAGGCCGGCGCCGTCCTCGCCGGTCCGATCCGCCCCGGGTTGCCCCGCTCCCCGGCGCCGCGGGAGCATCGCCGCCCTCCCCGGGGCGGTGCGGAAGTGGCGTGTGCCGGACCTCCGACCGGCACACGCGCTCCCGTCCGGGCCGCCGCCGCGCCCCTCAGCCGATGTGCACCCAGACGTCGTCCAGCGAGCCGTGGAACTGGTCGTTGTTGGCGCCCACGCCCTTGCCGCCGACGGTGAACGGCTGCCCGGTCTCGACCGCCAGCCCGACCGGCACCGCCACGCTCGACTCGAGGCGGTCGTCGACCAGGATGGCCAGGGTCGGCCCGGTCCGCCGGCACTCCAGCGAGTGCCATTTGCCGTCGGCCACCGACGTGCGGCTGCGCGCCACGTACACCGTGGTGCCGACCTTGTCGCTCATCCCGCAGCTCGGCTTGCCGGACAGCCCGTCGACCTGCAGCTTGTACTGGCCGCCGCCGGTCGAGTAGCCCTTCTGCAGGATGTTCTCGCCGCGGCCGGTCTCCGCCGGGGAGAGCAGCACGCCGGCCCCGTAGCGGAGCGGCCGGTTGCCCGGGTTGAGGTCGGGGGTGTCGCCGGCCTGGAGGATGAGCCGCGGGCAGGCTTCGCCCGCGCACTTCTCCGGGAAGCTGAGCGCCTGCCCGGTCCCGTGCGGAATCAGCCTGGGTACGCCGCCGTTGCGGGTGACCGCCCGCAGCAGGTGCCCGTGGCCGGAGCCGTCGTCGAAGGTCCCGTCCGCGATGGTGGTGTCGAAGTTGTACGCCGCCACGTGATCGCTGGCCGCCGCCTCCTCCCGGGGCGTCACCCCGGTGAACGCCACGTACCGCTTCCGCCCCTGCCCGGCGACCGTGGTGAAGTCCCCCACCGCGCTGATCGCCCCGAGCGGAGCGCTGGCGGCGAGCTGCCGCGTCCCGGCCACCCCGTTCGCCTGCGGGGACCATTCGAGCAGGTTGCCCTCCCGGTCGACGGCCGCGAGTTTGCCGCGCACCACGGACCCGTCCGTGCAGATGCCGCGGGCACCGTTGTTGGTGGTGGTGCAGGCCTTGTCGAAGTGCCCGCCCACGTAGATCACGTCGTCGAGGACGGCGACCGCCTGGGCGTCGCCGTCGAACACCCGGGTCCAGCGGGTCTGCCCGGTCCGGGTGTAGGACACCGCCCGCCCGCCGAGGCCGCCGAGCGCCGCGTACACCCCGTCGGCGTGGGCGGCGAGCGCGAACACCTGCGACACGGGTTTCGGGGTGAAGCCCCGGTCGAGGACGCCGGTGACCGGGTCGACGGCGCTGAGCCGCAGGGTGGAGCTGACGTCGTTGGTGCGGTGGAACCGGCCGCCGAGGTAGACCCGGTCGCCGGTGACGGCGAGGGCGTTCACGGTGTCGTCGGTGGTGGGCGCCCAGGCGTCGAGGGCGCCGGTGGCGATGGTGAAGGCGGCCAGGTTGGACCGGGGCACCCCGTCGACGGAGCTGATCCGGCCGCCGACGTAGAGCTTGCCGTTGCCGGTGGCGAGCGCGTTCGGCTGGCCGAGCACGGCGTGCCGCAGGGAGGTGAGGACGCCGCTGGTGGCGCCGATGCCGGCGATCGCGTCGCGGGTCTCGCCGTTGATCCGGTCGAAGTCACCGGCGGCGTAGACGACGTCACCGTCGACGGCGAGGGCCCGCACGTTGGCGTCCGCGGTGGGTTTCCAGTCGAGCAGCGCGCCGGTGCGGGCGTCGAGCGCGGCGAGCCGGGTCCGGGGCACGCTGCGCCCGTTCACCACGGCCTTGGTGAAGTTGCCGCCGACGTACACGGTGTCGCCCCGGTAGGCGACCGCGTAGACGGGTCCGTTGAAGGACGGGGAGGTGACCGGGTCGGAGGAGACGATCTCGGCGAACGCGGTGCCGCCGGCCGCGACGAGCATCGTCGCGATCCCGACGATCAGCCCCCGCCGGACCAGCATTCTACCGTTTTTGGGGTTATGGGACACATTGCTACCTAACTTCCCGCTCCCGCAAAGGTGTCGGACCACCCGTCCGGCGAGGGACTATGCTCCCCCGACGTACCGTCGATCGACGAAAGGGAATGCCGTGCCGCGACGTCGCCGCAGGACCGCCCTGGGCAGGATCGTCCTCGGAACTGCCGTGCTCGCCGCCTGCCTGCTGGCGGCCACCGGCTGCGAGATCGAGGTCGCGCCAGGTTCGCTGCCGGTCCCGGTGAGCATCGCGCCGGCGCCCTCCGCCTCCGCCGGTCAGCCGGCGTACGTGTGCAGCGCCGTCCACGGGGTGCTCACGTCGGGCGCGCTGCGTCTCGCCGAGTACGCGACCGGCGACGGCGCCGACGCCCGCGCGGGTATGCAGAGGACGTTCGCCGAGATGGCCGGCCAGATCACCACCGCCGGCGAGCAGAGCACCGACCCCGCCCAGCGACAGGCGGTCGACGCGATCGCCGGCGACCTCACCCGGGCCTCCCGGTCCGGCGACCCGGAGGCGTTCCTGAACGGCGAGTTCACCACGATCGCGCAGAAACTCGACGGCACCTGCGGCTGACCACCACCACCGGCGGGCTCCGCACCCGTAAGCTCCGCTGCATGATCGATAGGCCGGTTCGGATCGCCCTGCAGTTGCAGCCGCAGCACATGGATTACGCCACCATCCGCCGCACCGCGTCCGAGGCCGAGGACCTCGGCCTGGACGTCCTCTTCAACTGGGACCACTTCTACCCGCTCAGCGGCGAGCCGGACGGTCTGCACTTCGAGTGCTGGACCATGCTGGCCGCCTGGGCCGAGTCCACGTCCCGGGTCGAGATCGGCGCTCTCGTCTCCTGCAACAGCTACCGCAACCCGGACCTCCTCGCTGACATGGCCCGCACCGTCGACCACATCTCCGAAGGCCGCCTGATCCTCGGCATCGGCTCGGGCTGGTTCGAACGCGACTACACCGAGTACGGCTACGAATTCGGCACCGCCGGCGGCCGCCTCGACGACCTGGCCACCGCGCTGCCCCGCATCGAGTCCCGCTGGGAGAAGCTGAACCCGAAGCCGACCCGCGACATCCCCGTCCTGATCGGCGGCGGGGGCGAGAAGAAGACCCTGCGCCTGACAGCCAAGCACGCGAACATCTGGCACAGCTTCTCCGACCCGGAGACCCTCGAACGCAAACTCGGCATCCTCGGACAGCACTGCGCCGACGTCGGCCGCGACGTCTCCGAGATCGAGATCTCGGTGGCGGGCAAGACCGAGGACCGGGACCGGATGTACGAGCTGGGCGCCCGGTTGTTCACCATAGGAACCGGCGGCCCCACCCCCGACCTCACCGAGCTCCGCGAGTTCCTCGCCTGGCGCGACAAACTCAACGCGTGACCACCGCGGCGAAGGGCTCGTCAGCAGTACGTTGATCAGCCCTTCGCCGACTGCCGGATCGCGCGCGCGGCCGCGTTCCCCACATCCGGGACCAGCGCGAACATCGCTTCCGCACGGCGATCCTGAAGGTCACCTTCTTCGTCGCGCACCTCCGTGGCCTTCGGGAGCAGCCGCCGGGCGGCGTTTTCCTGCGGGCCTTTCGGCAGACAAATTTCCGCCTAGTGCCTTTCTGGCGTACCGCACCGGGCCAGACGGCAATTCCAGCCCGAACTTGTTGATCATGGCTTGGAGTATGCCGTCCTCGATCCGGCGTCAGTGCCCTCGCCAACCTCTCCGACACCGAAGCCGTCGAACGCCAACTCGGCATCCTGCGCGACCGCTGCAAGCCGGCGCCAATAGAACTGGATCCCGGCTCTCGCATACTGATCGGCCTTGACGATCCGGTCGGTCGTCTCCGAACCAGGAGAAACCACCTCCACAACCAGGAGCACATGCTCGGGCCGTGTCGGAGTGACGTCGATGGTGTCCGCCCGGTAGACCGTCACGTCGGGACGACGGTTGTTCAACGGCACGTCCTGGAGCCGGACGTCGAAGTCAGTGTCAGCGTTCCAATCGGGGCCGGCAGCAGAGTCCAGGGCATTGGCCAGAAGTCTGGCCAGGCGGTTGTGCCGTTTGGAGGCGCGGGCTCACGAGGACCATCCCGTCCACGATCTCGATACCGGCGCATTGCTCCGCTGTCCACGTCGCGTATTGCTCAGCCGTGACCTGCTCGTGCATCCAGGCCGGTGCGACCATCTCGGCAGTCATACACACCTCCCGCATGATGCTCGGCTGTCGGCCCAAAGACACCGTGACGCCACTCCGGCGCGGTGGCACACCACCGCCAGACCGAGAACCGCGACAAGATGTACGACCTCGGCGCCCGCCTCTTCACCATCCACACCGGCGGCCCCGCCGAGCTGGTGTCGCCCTGCGCCGGTCAGTCCTCCGTGCTGCTGCGGTAGACGGCGCCGGTCGTCGGTTCGGCCCACGAGCCGGCCGACGGCAGCGCCACCCCGCGGGCCGGCGCGTCGATCATCTGCTCGAACTGGCTGTCGATCTCGGTACGCAGCACCGCCATCGCCACCGTCACCGACTCACGGATCGCCACGCACGTCTCGCAGCCGGCACGGCACCACTGGTGCGCCGCCGCCACGTTGATCAGGGCGATGTGCAGTTCGCGGATCTCCCGGGCGTGCCGTCGCCGGCCGGAGGGCTCCAACCTGGCCGCCGCCGCCGCGATGGCCTCCTCCTCGACCTGGTAGACCCGCGCGGCCTGGCTGGTGAACCAGATGAAGTCGTCCTGGCTGATCACCGAGACCGGCACTCGCGTGAGACACGTGAAACGCTCAGCTCCGCGGACATGGACCCTCCCCCGACGCGTGCCATGTTCCAAATCCGTGTTTCGGCGAGGTGAGAGACGCTAACCGGGGCACCCGATCATGGTCAATACGCTGGTCGTCCACCCGGGACGCTCCGATGGGGCAAGCTGATCACGTGCATCCGGTGCGGACATTGATGACGGCGGACCTGACCGGCGCCGAGCGGAGCGGGATCCGGCGACTGCTGGACCTGTCCTTCGACGGCGACTTCGGTGACGAGGACTGGGATCACGCGCTCGGCGGCGTGCACTTCCTCATCGCCGAGGACGGCGTGCCGGTCGCGCACGCCTCGGTGGTGCAGCGGCGCTTCCTGTTCGAGGGACGTTCGTGGCGCTGCGGTTACGTGGAGGCGGTCGCGGTGCATCCGGACCGGCAGCGGCGCGGGCTGGGCGTGGCCGTGATGGCGGCGGCCGAACGGGTGATCGACGGCGGCTACCAGCTGGGCGCGCTCTCCACCTCCGACGCCGGGCGGGCGCTGTACGTGGCCCGCGGCTGGACCCCCTGGCCCGGCACGACGGCTGTGCTCGCGCCGTCCGGAGTGACCCGCACCGAGGAGGACGACGACGCCACCTTCGTCCGGGAGGTGCCGGGCGGCGCACCGCTGCACCGCGCCGGGACGCTGATCTGCGACTGGCGCGACGGCGACGTGTGGTGACAGGAACCTACTGATGGGGCCGGCGCCGCGTACGTCCCCGTGGC
>NZ_JBEZZB010000203.1:0-16251 GCF_040638955.1 Actinoplanes sp. NPDC024001 | reverse complement strand
CGGCGTGCGGGTCGGTGGCGTCGGCCAGCGCGCGATGCACCCGTTGCCGGTCCGGCGGGCCGGCCGCGCGATAGGCCGCCGAGCGCACGAGCGGGTGGCGGAACCGTACCCGGGTGCCCAGACTGATCAACTGGGCGGCCTGGGTCGGCGCCGCCGCGCCCGGATCGAGGCCCAGCCGTTCGGCCGCCCGCATCAGCAGGCCCACGTCGCCGACCGGCTCGGCCGCCGCGAGCAGCAGCAACAGTTGCGTCTCCGACGGCAGCGCGGCGACCCGGCGCAGGAAGCTCTGCTCGGTCTGGCTGGCCGGCTCAGGCGGCCCACCTTCAGCCGGCGGGCCGCGGTGAACTCGGCCGGGACGTCCGGTTCGCGCACCGCGACCACCAGCCCGATCGGCTCGGCGAGCAGGCGCCGGGCGACGAAGGCCAGCGGCTGCGCGGAGACCCGGTCCCGCCATGGGCGTCGTCGACCAGCACGATCAGCGGGCCCTCGGCCGCCATGCCGGCGAGCGGCCCGCACGATCCGGACCCGGCCGCGCTGTCCTGGACATACTCCAGCAGGGCGGTCTTGCCGATGCCGGCCTCGCCGCGCAGGATCAGGACGGAGCTCGCGCCGCCGCGAACGGTGGAGACCAGCCGGTCCAGAACCTCGCACTCGCGCCGCCGGCCGCGCAGCGCCCCGTCAACCATCGGCACCGCCCCGGCGCCGAGGGTACACCAGCCCGCGTCGTGCGCTCGGGGCTCAGCGGCCGTTCCTGATCACCGCGACCGGGCCCGCCGAGTGATAGAGCAGGGTCTGGCTGACCGAGCCGAGCAGCAGCCCGGTGAAGGTGTCCCGGCCCCGGGCGCCGACCACCGTGAGCTGGGCGTCCTTGGAGCGTTCGACGAGGGCGTGGCGGGCGTTGCCGCGGATCAGCTCGGGCCGGACCGTGACGTCCGGGAACCGCTCGCCCCACCCGGCGAGCGATTCGCTGAGCAGCAGCATCGCCTCCTCCTGACCGAGTTCACCGGTGGGCTTGCCGTCCCAGACCAGGACCGGCGCGAGGTCCGCGCCGCGGTAGGCGGCCTCCGCGAAGGCGAAGCCGACGGCGAGCTGCGAGGTCGCCGACCCGTCGACGCCCACGACGACCGCGCCGCCGGTGGGCGCGGTGTCGCGGACCACCAGGACCGGACAGTCGGCGTGGGCGGCGGCGTGCACCGCCACCGAGCCGACGATCAGGCCGCTGATCCCGCCCAGGCCGCGGTCACCGAGCACCAGCAGGTCGCCGCGGCGCGACTCGGCCAGCAGCACCGGGGTCGCGGCGCCGTCGACCACCTCGGTGGTGATCCGGATTCCGGGCGCGACCCGGGCGGCCTCGGCGACCGCCTCGGCGACCAGGTCGTCGGCGTGCTCGCGCAGGCCGGCGCCGTCGGCGTGCAGCGACGGCCAGATGAAGGCGTGGACGATGTGCAGCGGCTCGTCGCGGTGGGCCGCCTCGGTCGCCGCCACCCGTACGGCGGCCAGGGCCTGCTCGGACCCGTCGACCCCGACGATCACCCGTGCTGTGTCAGCGGTATTCATACCGGCTGGACCGGGCAGCCCCGCGTTTCGTGACAGCGGACGTGATCAGGGGGTCATCGAGAGGGCGACCGCCGCGCACACCGCCAGGAGTCCGGCGCCGAGCAGCGCTGCCCAGAGCGCGCAGCCCAGACCGAACCGGGCGCCGCCGCGCAGATCCTGCTCGGTCTCCGGGGGAGGGCGGCGGACCAGCAGGTACTTCCCGGTGCGCGGCAGGGTGAGCCCGACCGAGCCGTCGGCCAGAGTCGCCGGTCTGCCGATCACGTGCACCGGGACGCGCGACGGCAGCACCTCCTCGACCACCCCGATCCGGTCCGCGCCGCGCAGCGCCCGCTCGGCGACCAGCCCGCGGGCGACGACCTGCTGAAGCCACGGGCCGGGCCGGCGCCAGGAGCCCGTCGTCTCGTCGACCGGCCGCTCGGTCGGCGACGGCCCGGAGTCGCCGACCGCGTGGCGGGTCTGCGCCCAGAGCGACAGGTGACCGCCGAAGATCCGGCCCTGCAGGATGCCCGCCGACACGGCCGCCGTGCCCGTCTCGTCGGCCACCCCGAACGGGTCGCCGCCGGAGCGCTCCAGCAGCACGGTGAACCGGGTGGTGTCGCCGTTGCCGTCGGCCCGGTACACCATCGTGCGGAACCAGACGCCCTCCGCGCCGGACAGCGGCGCGACCACCAGACCGTCCCGGCCGGGCACGGTGTGCCCGTAGACGGCGAAGTGTTTCGGCAGCGCGGCGCCGGGCCGCAGCGCCGCGCACGGCGACACCCGGTTGCGGGCCACCCAGCGCCGGCCCCGGCTGTCGCTCAGGGCCAGCAGCAACAGCACCGGGACCAGCACGATCAGCCCCACACCGAAGAACCCGGTGACGATCAGCACCAGCGTTCGCAGGTCCACGCGGTCAGGGTAGGCAACGACCGCCATGGATCGTCAGTGGGCGCAGCAGGCGTGCCGGCTCTCCTCCACGTAGTGCGGGTCGTGCCACCAGTAGCGCTCGTTGGCCGGGTGGGCGGCCCGCGACGGCAGGACCGCGGCCGCCGCGGTGGTCACCGCCGGCGCCGCGGCGAAGGGTTCCAGCAGGTCGGGCACGGTGTGCAGGACACCGGCGGCCATCACCTGACGTACGTCGGCCGCGTGCCTGATGTCGGCCAGCGGGTCCCCGCCGAGGATCGCCAGGTCGGCGTAGTGGCCGGCGGTGATCCGGCCGAGCGGCTCGCCGAGGAACTCGCCGGGCAGCCGGGTCGCGGTGCTCAGCGCCTCGTACGGCGTCATCCCGTAGGCGACCATGGCGCGCAGGTTCAGGTGGGTGCTGACCGCGTTCGGCGAGATCGGCGAGTCGGTGCCGGTGATCACCTGCCCGCCGCCGCGGTGGAGCCGGATCAGGTGGGCCACCTGCCGGGCCAGGTTCTGCCGGGTCACCGTCTGGTCGGTGGTCCGCGCGGTGTTCGCGATGGTCTGCAGGTTCGCGTACTCCCAGCTGGGATAGAGGGTGCGCACCCGCTCGTCGGTGACCAGGCTGTCGTCCTCGCGCAGCAGCGTGGTCGACAGGAACAGCGTGGGGGTGCGGGCCGCCCGGGTGGTCAGGAAGACGTCGTCCACGTCGGCGTAGACGTTGCCGATCGCGGTGACCGTCCGGGAATAGCCGAACCGGCTGGTCGCCCCGACGTGCTCCTGGGCGTCGCCGCCGAACGCGAACGCGGGGTAGTGGTAGTGCGACGTGGCGTGCACGCCGTACCGGTGGGCCCAGGCGATCACCTGGCGCTGGCGTTCCGGTGACAGCCGCACGTACGCCTTCATCAGGTCGTAGCCGAGCGCCCCGGCCCGCTCCAGCTCCAGCGCGACCTGCGCCGGCTCGTACGTGGGCCGCATGAAGTTGTAGAAGATCCGCGACCCGTCCACCGCCTCGCCGGTGGCGAAGTACCGCGGGCCGACCCGCGCCCCGGACTGGACCGACTCGCGTTCCTCCACCATGTGGTAGGCGGGGCTGCCGGGGGAGCGGGTCGTGGTGATCCCGAGCGACAGCCACAGCCGCCCCTGCCGGGCCCCGTACGCGTAGCCCTGCATCTCCCGGTGATGATGCATGTCGATCAGTCCCGGGGTGACCACCGCGTCCCGGGCGTCGACCAGCCGCCCGTCCCGGCCGGGCCGGTGCGGTTCGACCGCGGTGATCCGGTGCCCCTCGACCACGATGTCGACGTCGCGGGCCAGATCACGGCGCACCCCGTCCCACATCCGCCCGGCGTGGATCACGGTCCGGCCGCGCGGCGCCGTGTTCGCCCAGGTCAACCTCATCGGTACGGTCCGGGGCCGCCCGCCGGAAGCGGCGACCATCCGGAGCACGCCGTTGTGCAGGTAGAGCAGCCGGCGCGAGTCGCCGCTCCAGCTCGGCGCGTCGGTCACCTCGTGGGTGATCTGCCGCGGCGTGCCCGCGTAGCTGCCGTCGGGGTTGACGTCCACCACCCATAGCACGCTGGCCAGCACGAACGCCAGCTTCCGGCCGTCCGGGGACCAGACCGGGCCGTCGTCGCCGCGGGTCTGGATCGACCGGTGCGGCAGCGGGTCGACGTAGCGCCCGGCGCCCGTGGCGACATCGACCAGCAGGATCTTGCTGAGCCCTTCGCGGAACCGGGCCGAATAGGGGACGACCGCTGCCAAAGCGATCGTTCTCCCATCTGCGGACCAGCTAGGTCGGCCCGGTTCAAAAGTTGCCGCGAACAATTGCCGCACCGCGCCGGTGCCGACCTCGACGGTCCACAGCGCGCCGGTCTGGTCGAGGAACGCCAGGTGGGAGCTGTCCGCCGACCAGCTGCCGGAGACCGCGGCCGCGTTCGGCAGCGCGGTCAGCTGCCGGTCGGCGCCGGTGCGCAGGTCACGCAGCCAGATGTCGAGCTTGCCGCCGCGGTCCGTGGAGTACGACAGATACCGCCCGTCCGGCGACCACGCCGGGTCGCACTTCCACCAGAGGTCGCGGGTGAGCGGCCGCGGCGAGCTGCCGATCCGCATGGTCCAGATGTCGTTCAGCGCCCGGAACGCGATCGACCCGCCGTCCGGCGACAGCACCGGGCTGCCGATGCCGAGGACGGGCTTCGGCGTACGCGACTCGAAATCCCGCCGTCGCCGCCGATGGCGCGGGGTGGTGAGACTGACCGGGGCGGCGAAGCCGATCCGGTCGGCCGGCCCGGTGGCGCCGAGGACACGGCGGCGGATGCCGCCGTCGGCGGCGTAGACGATCTCGCGGGGCGACCGCCAGGAGACCCGGAACGGGAACACCTCCTCGCCGGTGACCACCGGCGCGCCGTCGCGCCAGAGCTCGGCTCGCCCCGCCACGGTGAGCTGGTAGACGATGCCGGCGCCGTCCGGGGTGAACGACGGTCCGCGGATGATCTGCCCGGCCGGGACGGTCACCGCGGTGCTGCGCGCGCCGGTCGCCACGTCGACCACGTCGATGCGGGTGTTCGCCACCACGAACGCGATCCGCCGCCCGTCCGGCGACCAGGCCGGCTCGAACTCCTCGGCGGTGCTGTCGGCGACCGCGGTGATCCCCCCGGAGGTCAGGTCGAGCAGGTGGATGCCGTAGCTGCCGGACAGGTCGGCGGAGAAGGCGAGGCGGCGCCCGTCCGGCGCGAACCGCGGCTCGCGGTGATCGAACGGCCCGGAGGTGAGCTGCCGCAGGCCGGAGCCGTCCGGGCGGATCAGCCACAGGTCGAAGGTGCCGGTCCGGTAGGACTGGAAGGTGATCGAGCCGCCGTCCGGCGCCCAGTCGGGCTGGGCGATGTCGAACAGGTCACCGGTCAGCCGCCGGGCCGGGCCACCGGCGGCGGGCAGCACCCACAGCACGCCGACCAGGTCCATCGCGATCCGGCGGCCGTCCGGCGACAGCTGCACGGCGAGGTTGGTGCCCCGGTCGAGGCCGGTCGGGCGGCCGGCCGCCGCGGCCGTCGCCGCCGGGCCGAGCACGGTGGTGCCGGCCGCGCCGGCGAGGAGTGCGCGTCTGCTGAGGGCGGTCATCCCATCAATAGACACCTATCCATGGGCGGGGGCAATCCGCGGGCGGAGTTTCGCCGGGTTGCGGACGATCCAGATGGTGCGGATCCGGTCGCCGGCGACGTCGAAGGCGAGCACCGTCTCGGTGACGCCGTCACGCTGGGTCACCAGGCCGGGGCGGGCGTTGACCGTACGCTCAAGGATCGTGAGGCCGGCGAGGCCGCCGATGAGAGCGGCCGCGTAGCGGGCGACCTCGTCCGTGCCGTGCAGCGGGCGAAGTATGGTGCTGACCCGGCCGCCGCCGTCGGCGGTGACCGTGACCGCCGGGTCGAGCAGGCCGATCAGGGCGCCGATGTCCGCGGACTCCCAGGCGCTGCGGAAGGCCCGGACGATGCCGGCCTGCCGGTCGGCCGGCATCGCACCCGGCCGTGCGGCCCGCTGGATCCGGCGGCGGCCGGAAGTGGCGAGCTGGCGGCATGCCGCCGGGGTGCGGTCGACGATCGCGGCGATCTCGCCGAACGGGTAGCCGAAGACGTCGTGCAGGACGACCGCGACCCGCTCGGCCGGCGTCATCGACTCCAGCACGATCAGGAAGGCCATGGTGACCGACTCGTCGAGGGTGACCCGGTCGGCCGGGTCCGGCGCGGGCAGCGGCTCCGGGATCCAGGGCCCGGGATAGCTCTCCCGCCGCACCCGCGCGGACTTGAGGTGATCGAGGCAGATCCGGCCGGCCACCCGGGTCAGCCAGGCGGCCGGGTTCTCGATCTGCTGCCGCTGCGGTTCGGACAGCGTGTACCAGCGGGCGTAGGTCTCCTGCACCGCGTCCTCCGCCTCGGTGAGCGATCCGAGGAGCCGGTAGGCCAGCTGGATCAGTTGCCGTCGCTCGTCGGTGCTCATGATTCCCGGCCGCTCCTCACAAACGCGCCGGCTGTCTCGTCGAGCTGACGAGAACACCCACCGGCGAGGGAGAACAACGATGCGCAAGGTCTTCACCGCACTGGCGGCGCTACTGTTCCTGGCCATTGTCGCGGAGTTCTACTTCGCCGCGGCCGGGGCCTTCCGGCCCGCGTCCTACCGGCCGCACCACTGGCTGGGGTACGTCAGCTTCCTGCTGCCGATCGCGATGATCATCGTTGCGGTGCCGGCCCGGCTCCCGGGCCGCCTGACGGCCTGGTCCGCGCTGGTCGCCGGCCTGGTCTCGGTGCAGGTGCTGATCGCCGTGCTGGCCGCCGGGGTCGGCGACGGCAGCACGGTTGGCTCGCTCGTCTTCGGGCTGCACGCGGTCAACGCCCTGCTCATCCTGGCGGTCTCCGGGAAGATCGTGCGGCAGGCCTGGGCTCAGCCCGGCGGCGCCCCGTTGACCGCGATCAGGCTGCGGGCCGCGTCCACCGCCCGGGTGGCGATCTCCTCCACGTCCTTGTCGGCGCGGGCGAAGAACCCGTCGGCATAGAGCGACGTGTAACCGTGCGCGATGGCGATCGTCGCCTCCACCAGAGGGACCGCTTGCCGGAACGATCGGTCCGCCGCGGTGGCGAGGTCGAGCAGCGTGTCCATCAGCGCGCTGGTCTGCTCGCGGCGGGCCTCGTCGTGCAGCGGGTACAGCTCGGCTGCGAAGATCACGTGGAAGCCGGCGCCGGTGCGCGTCACATAGCGCACGTAGGCGCCGGCGACCGCGGCGAGCCGCTCGGCCGGATCCGGACCGGCTGTTCCGGCCGCGTCGAGGATCGCGGCCCGCAGGTCGCGGGCGGCCTCGGTGGAGACCGCGCCGAGCAGGTGGGCGCGGTCCGGAAAATGCCGGTAGGGCGCGGCGGAGCTGACGCCGAGACGGCGGGCGACCTCGGCGACCGAGAAGCGCTGCAGGCCCGCCTCGGCGAGCAGGTCGAAGCTCGCCCGGATCAGCGCGGCGCGAAGCTCGCCGTGGTGATAGCCCCGCTTCGCCGCCACGCTTGCCCCCATGTGAGTAGGCTCTTACATTAGCAAGTGAGAGCCCTCTTACATCGTGGAGGCAGTGTGACCATCCGGCTCGGATACCAGATCCCGAACTTCACCCATCCCGGCGTCGCGGTGGAGGATCTCTTCGACACCGTCGCCACGCAGGCCCGCGAGGCGGAGGCCGCCGGCTTCGACACGGTCCTCGTGATGGACCATTTCTACCAATTGCCGGGGCTCGGTGCTCCGGAGAACGCGATGCTGGAGGCCTACACGACCCTGGGTGCGCTGGCCTCGGCCACGTCGACGATCCAGCTGTCCACTCTGGTCACCGGGAACACGTACCGGAACCCGGCCCTGCTCGCCAAGACCGTGACCACGCTGGACGTGGTCTCCCGGGGCCGGGCGATCCTGGGCATCGGCGCCGGGTGGTTCGAGCGCGAGCACCACGACTACGGCTTCGAGTTCGGCACCTTCGGGCAGCGTTTCGAGCGCCTGGAGGAGGCGCTGACGATCATCGCGCCGATGCTGCGCGGTGAGCAGCCGACCGTCGAGGGGAAGTGGTACACGGCGCGCGGCGCGATCAACAACCCGCGGCTGCGGCCGACCATCCCGATCATGCTCGGTGGTGCGGGTGAGCAGAAGACGTTCCGGCTGGCGGCTCGCTTCGCCGACCACATGAACATCATCTGCGACACGGCGGAGCTGCCCCGCAAGGTCGCCGTGCTGCGGCAGCGCTGCGAGGAGATCGGCCGTGACCCGGCCACGCTGGCGACCAGCTTCCTGGCGATGGGCATGGTGGGGGAGACCGAGGCGGAGGCCAAGGAACTCGCCGACTCGATCCCCGAGGACCGCCGCAACCGGGCCTTCCTCGGCACCGCCGAGCAGGTGGCCGAGCAGCTGCAGGAGCGGGTTCTGGACGCCGGCATCCAGGGCATCTGCATCAACCTGCCCCGCACCGGCTACCGCCCCGGTGTGGTCACCCAGGTCGCCGCCGCCCTCAAACCCCTGGTGAATCCCACCGTGTGACGGTGCTGCCGCGCAGGTGGGCCCAGGTCTGGGTGAACCAGAGGTCGCCGCCGACGAGCAGCGGGGGCATGCCCGTCGGCGGGCCGCCGGCCAGCTCGGCCCGCAACTCGGCCGCGATACGGGCCGCGACATCGTCCGGCGTGCGGGACTGCGCGAGCCAGACCCGCTGCACGTCGAAGGACTCGGACGCGGCCGTCCGGCCGGCACACCCGGCGCATCTCGGCGACCAGCCGCTGCGGCTCGTCGGCCTGGTGCAGCGAGAACCGGGAGACCACCAGCGAGAACGAGGCGTCCAGGAACGGCAGCCGGGTCGCGTCACCCTCCTGGAAGACCACGTTGCGGACGCCGTCCGCGTCCGCGCTCGCCTTGCCCGTCGCCAGCATCTCCGGGGTGAGGTCGAGCGCGGTCACGTGCCGGGTGCGCGCGGCCAGGGCCCGGGCGACCAGGCCGGTGCCGCAGGCGACGTCCAGGCACACGTCGTCCGCCGCCGGCTCGGTGAAGTCGACCAGGCGCTCCAGATGGCTGGTGAAGGCCGTGTTGAGCCGCGCGTCCTCGAACGTGCCGGCCTGCCGGGCGAACTCCTGACGGATGAGATCACGGTGCGACATCGGCGACCGCCTTCCGGAGAAGTTCCAGCGGATGCCAGGCCACCCGCTGGGTGCCGTGCCGGATCTGCTGCCGGCAGGAGACGCCGGTGGCGGCCAGGATCGTGCCGGCCGGCTCCTGCCGGATCGCCGGGAAGAGCCGGCTCTCACCGATCGCCATCGACATCTCGTAGTGCTCGGACTCGAAGCCGAACGAGCCGGCCATCCCGCAGCAGCCCGCGTCCACCTCGGTCACCGAAGCGCCGGGGATGCGGCGCAGCAGCGCCACGGTCGCGGCGGTGTCCACCTCGGCCTTCTGGTGGCAGTGCCCGTGATAGAGGATGCGCCGCCCGGAGAACGACTTGTTCAGCCGCAGGCGGCCCGCGTCCACCGCCTCGACCAGCAGCTCCTCGATCTGCCGGACCCGGCCGGCGACCTCACGCACCCGCTCGTCGGCCTCGACCACCGGCATCCTCGGCGCGCTGATCCCGTTCGCCGTGCCGTTCCTGACCGGCACCGACTCGGTCGGCGCGGTCGGCCTGATCACCGCCCTCGCGCTGTCATCGTCGATCGTCCACTCGAGCCCGTTCTCCACCAGCGGGGCGCTCACCGTCGCCAACACCCCGGAGGACCGGCGGGACTACGTCTACCGCGGCCTGATGCGGTGGGGTCTCAGCATGGTGGTGATCATCCCGATCGTCACCTGGCTGATCTTCGTGGTCCCGGGCTGGCTCTGAGCCCCCGGTGATCAGCATGATCAGCTGGCGCCGGAGGTACTCGTAGTCCTCGACCGCGAACAGCCGCTGCTCCTCCTCCCGCGCCGTGGCCAGGGCCGCCGACCCTTCGGCGCTGATCGTCACCAGGACGCGCCGCCGGTCGCGCTGCGCCGTCGCGCGCCCGACATGACCGGTCCGGGCCAGCCGCTCGATCGTGCGGCTCATCGTCTGGTCCGTCACCCGGCACAGCCGCGCCAGCTCCCGCTGCGACAGCGGCCCGCCCTCCAGGTGGTGCAGCGCGATCAGCCCGGCGTGGGTCAGGTCCAGGCCGGCGAGGAAACGGTCCCAGCGGCCCTCGACGATGCGCGCGGCCATCGACAGCAGGCGGCCGGTGGGCCAGGAGCCGACGTGCTCCATCAGCCCACCGGGGTGGCGTACGGCATGCCGGCGACCGGTTCGCCGCCGGCCGCCAGCGCGGTGGCGATCGCCGCCGCCGCGGGTGGGTAGGCCAGCTCGCCCAGGCCACCGATCGGGGCCTCGGACGGCACCAGCACGACGTCGATGTCGGGGCAGTCGCCGATCCGCGCCCAGGCGTAGTCGCGGAACGAGGACTGGACGACCGCGCCGGCCCGTACGGTGATCTGCGCCCCGCGCACAGTGGACAGCGCGTCCACGATCCCGCCTTCCACCTGCGCGATCACGCCGGACGGGTGGACCGGGACCCCGACGTCGACCGCGGCGGTGACCCGGAACGGGTCCCTGGTGACCAGCACCGCGATCGCCGAGCCGTAGTCCAGGTGGCAGGCCACCCCGTCGACCCGGCCCGCCCTCGCCGCGGCCGCGTCCAGGACTGCCCGCAGGCGCGAGCCGGCCGGCAGCAGCCGGCGCCGGAACTCCACCAGGTCGTGGCCACCGCGCCGGGCGATCTCGGTGAGGAAACACTCCTCGGCGTAGCCGAACTGGCCGGCGTAGACCGAGCGCCAGAACCCGGTCCGCAGCGGCGCCGGGCGCAGGGTCACCGACACGTCGCCGGGCACCGCGTACGGGAAGTGGTCGCCGCTGGCCTTGACGATCGCCGGGTTGTTGAACGGCGGAACCACGGTCAACGGCCACGTCACCACCTGGTGCGACCGTCCCGTGGGCAGGCCCGCCGCGTCCAGGGTCGCGGTGAGCCGGTGCACCGACATCGGCCGGTACGAGTCGTGCCGGGTGTCGTCGTCCCGGGTCCAGCGCACGGTCACCGGCTGCCCGGCCGCCCGCGAGCAGGCCAAGGCCTCCAGGACCGCGTCGGACTCGATGCGCCGGCCGAACCCGCCGCCGGCCAGGGTCGCCCGCACCTGGATCTGCGCCTCCGGCAGGGCGAGGATCCGGGCCAGCTGGGTGCGCAGCCCGCCGGGGTCCTGGGTGGGCGCCCACACCCGGACCTGGTCGGCGGTCACGTGCGCGGTCGCGTTCATCGGCTCCATCGGCGCGTGCGCCAGCAGCGGCATCCGGTAGACCCGCTGCACGTCGGGCACACCCGCGACCGGTGGCAGGGCGGCCTCCAGATCGGCCAGCCAGGTGCGGCTGTCCGCGGCCGGGGTGCCGCCCGTCCAGGTCACCCGCAGCGCCTCCCGCCCGCGCAGCGCCTCCGCGGTGGATCGGGCGACCACCGCGACGCCACCCTGCCCGGCGGTCGGCGGCGCGTGCCGGACCACCGCGACCACGCCGGGCACGGCCCGGGCGGCCGTGTCGTCCACAGTGTCCACCTGCGCGCCGATCCACGGCGGCCGGGCCACCACGGCGGCCAGGCTGCCGGCCGGCGCCACATCGGCGCCGTAGCGGGCCCGGCCGGTGACGATGTCGCGCGCGTCGGAACGCCCGGCCCGGGTACGCCCGATCAGCCGCCACCGCTCCGGCGGGGTGAGGGTGACCGGCACCGTGGCCGGGTCCAGCGCGGCGGCGGCGGTGACCAGGGCGCGGTAGGGGAGCGGGGTGTGGCGCGGGTGCTCGACCCGTCCGCGCCGGGCGGTGCACTCGGTCGTCGGCACACCCCACCGGGCTGCCGCGGCGGCGACGAGCAGGCAGCGGGCGGTGGCCGCCGCGGTGCGCAACGGCTGGGCCAGCTGGCGGCTCGACGTGGAGTTCTGCACCGCCTGCGGACCGAACGTGGCGGTGTCGCCCGGCGCCTGTTCCAGGGCCACGTCGGCGACCTCGACTGCCAGTTCCTCGGCCACCAGGACGGCGGCCATGGTTCGTACGCCCTGCCCGGTGTCCGGCTTGGGGACCGTTGCCACCACCCGGCCGCTACCGTCCACCCGTACGAACACGGTCGGCGCCAGCTCGGTCCGCTCCGTGGGGACCGGCACGGCCACGACCAGGGCCGCGCCCAGCAACGTCCGCCGGGTGATCATCGGATCAGCTCCGCCGCGCGGCGGACGGCGGCCCGGATTCGCGGATAGGTCCCGCACCGGCAGACGTTGTCGCGCAACGCCTCGTCGATCTGCGCGTCGTCCGGGTCCGGAATGCGGGCGAGCAGCGCCACCACGGTCATGATCTGGCCGGGCTGGCAGTAGCCGCACTGGGCGACGTCCAGCTCCAGCCAGGCCTGCTGCACCGGGTGGTCGCGCAGGCCCTCGATCGTGGTGATCCGCGCGTCCTCGGTCGCGGCGACCGTCGTGACGCAGGGCCGCCCGGCCGCGCCGTCGATCAGCGACACGCACGCGCCGCAGGCGCCGACGCCGCAGCCGTACTTCGGGCCGGTCAGCCCGAGCTCCTCCCGCAACGCCCACAGCAGCGGGGTGTCGCCGGGCACGTCGACCACCCGCCGCCTGCCGTTGACGTGCAACCGGTACCGGCTCACCGTGGCCTCCCATCGACGAACGCCCATTGTTCAGCTCACTGAATATCGGCCATACTGCGACCGTGGTCAATGCGACGGGGTTGCGCAGCGAACGAGCGCTGGTCTGGGGCGTGCCCGCCGTCGCCCTGCTCACCGGCCTGGTGTGGTGGCTCGGCCAGGGCCTGGACGTCACGTTACGGCCCGACCAGGGGGCCAGTTGGTACTACTGGAAGCTTCCCGACCCGACCGTCTGGACCCGGCTGTCCGCGTGGTTCGGTTACGCCGCCCACCAGATCGTGTCCTGGGGCCTGATCTGGTGGGCGCAGACCCACGCGCGCCGCTGGACGCCCGGCCTGAAGCGGATCAACGTGGTGGCGCTCGCCGCGAACCTCGGCTTCGTCGGCCTGCACGCCCTGCAGACCAGGGTGTTCTACGACGGCCTCGCGCAGGACGTGTCGATCTTCAGCTCGCAGGGTTCGGTGGTGCTCCTGCTGGTCGTCGTGCTGCTGATGGAGAACCGCCGCCGCGGCCTGGTCGCGGGCAAGCGGGCGCCGATCCCGGCCGCTGTGGGTGACTTCGCCCGCCGGTATCACGGATACCTCTTCAGCTGGGCGGTCATCTACACGTTCTGGTACCACCCGATGGAGGGCACCAGCGGCCACCTGATCGGCTTCTTCTACATCTTCCTGCTGCTCCTGCAGAGCAGCCTGATGTTCACCACCGCGCACACCAACCGCTGGTGGACGGTGAGCCTGGAGCTGCTCGTCGCGGTGCACGGCACCCTGGTGGCGGTGATGAACTCCGGGCCGGACGGCGCCTGGCCGAAGTTCCTCTTCGGATTCCTCGCCGTCTTCGTGATCACCCAGATGCACGGTCTCGGCCTGAGCGTGGGCACGCGCTGGCTGCTGTTCGCCGGCTATCTGGCGGCGCTGGTCGCCGTCTACTCCGGGCGCGGCCTCGCCACGATCCACGAGGTCCTGCGCGTTCCGATGGCGGAATACCTGGTGCTCGCGGTGCTCGTCCTGCTGCTCTGGCCGTTCGCGCTGCTGACCCGCCGACGCCGCGACCGCGAGCTCACCGCCCCGCGCTCCCGCTGACCGCTCCGCGTCACAACCGCTCCCGCACCCACGAAGCTCCACCCCAGCCGGCGCTCTTCCCACGCCGCGCCACGGCTCCAGCCGCCAGCCGGTCTGCCCGGCTGGCGCTCAGCGTCCCTCGCCCGCCCGCGATACAGCTCCAGCCGTCAGCCGCTCTGCTCGGCTGGCGCTGAGTGTTCTTCGCGCGCCCGCGTTGGGGCTCTGGCCGGCAGCCGGTTTGCTCGGCTGGCGCTGAGGGGCCTTCGCGTGCCCGCGATGCGGCTCTGGCCGGCAGCCGGTTTGCTCGGCTGACGTTGAGGGTTCTTCGCGCGCCCGCGTTGGGGCTCTGGCCTGCAGCTGGTTTGCTCGGCTGACGTTGAGGGGCCTTGGTGCGCCCGCGATGGGGCTCTGGCCTGCAGCTGGTTTGCTCGGCTGGCGTTCAGGGGCCTTTGGGTGCCTGCGATGGGGCTCTGGCCTGCAGCTGGTTTGCTCGGCTGGCGTTCAGGGTCCTTGGTGCGCCCGCGATGCAGCTCCGGGCGGCAGCCGGTCTGCTTGGCTGGCGCCCGGAGTTCTTGCACGCCTGCGATACGGCTCTGGCCGGCAGCTCGTTTGCTCGGCTGGCGTTGAGGGTCCTGCGCGTGTCTGCGATGCGGCTCGAAGTGGCAGCTGGTTTGGTCGGCTGGCGTTAGGGGCTGCTTGACGGCTCGCGATGCAGCTCTGGTGGGCAGCCGGTCTGGTCGGCTGGCGGGTGGGCGGCGCGGGACAGCCGTGGAAGCCGGCTGGAGCAGGGGCGCGGAGTCAGGCCGGGCTCGGGCGGGGATCAGGTGGGGATCAGGCGGAGATCAGGGTGTGGCGGGCGGCGTCGTATTCGGTCTTCAGGCGGGCGACGAGGTCGCGCACCGGCCGGACCGCGTCGATGGCGCCGATGCCCTGGCCGGCGCCCCAGATGTCGCGCCAAGCCTTGGCCTCCATGCTGCCGGCGGAGCTGAAGTCCATCGCCGACGGGTCGGAGACCGGCAGATCGTCGGGGTTTAGGCCGGCCGCCGCGATGCTGGCGCGCAGATAGTTGCCGTGCACGCCGGTGAACAGGTTGCTGTAGACGATGTCCTTCGCGGTGCCGGCGACGATCATCTCCTGATAGGCCGGGCCGGCCATCGCCTCGGTCGTGGCGAGGAACGCACTGCCCACATAGGCCAGATCGGCGCCGGCGGCCTGGGCGGCGAGGATCGAACGGCCGTGCGCGATGGCGCCGGAGAGCAGCAGCGGGCCGTCGAACCAGGCCCGGATCTCCTGCAGCAGCGCGAACGGGGACTGGGTGCCGGCGTGACCGCCGGCGCCCGCGGCCACCGCGATGATCCCGTCGGCGCCCTTGTCGATCGCCTTGCGGGCGAACTCGTTGCTGATCACGTCGTGCAGGACCAGCCCACCGTACGCATGCACGGCCTCATTGATCTCGGGCCGCGCGCCCAGTGAGGTGATCACGATGGGGACCCGGTGCTCGACGATGACCGCCATGTCCTGCTCGAGGCGGCGGTTGGAGCGGTGCACGATCTGGTTGACGGCGAACGGTGCGACCTTGACGCCCGGGTTCGCCGCCGCGAACGCCGCGTTGGACTCGCTGATCTGCGCCAGCCAGTCGGTGAGCAGGCTCGCCGGCCGGGCGTTGAGGGCGGGGAACGAGCCGACCACGCCGGCCTGGCACTGGGCCGCGACCAGCTCCGGCCCCGAGCACAGGAACATCGGGGCGGCGACCACCGGGAGCGAGAGCCGGTCCTGCAGCAGCGTGGGGAGAGCCATGCGCTGATGCTAGGGGCGACACCGGCACCTATGCAACTAGTTTCATAGGAGGCGCGAGGCAGAATGGGCCCATGAGTCTGCGGCGCGTCGATCTGGGCCAGGTGGAGTACGACACGGCGATCCGGCAGATGGCCGGCTGGGCTGAGGAGCGCCGGGCCGGGACGCAACCCGACCGCCTCTTCCTGCTCAGCCACCCACCGGTGATCACCTACGGCCGCCGGACCCCGCTGACCGACCTGCCCCGCGACCTCGCGTCGATCCCCACCGTCGAGGTGGACCGCGGCGGCAACGCCACCTACCACGGCCCTGGCCAGCTGGTCGGATATCTGGTGATGGACCTGCGCCGGTGGGGCCCGGTCGACGTGGTCCGCTGGCTGGAGCTCGGCCTGATCGACGCGCTGAAGGACCTCGGCTTCCCCGCGGAGCGCCGCGACACTCCCGAGGGCTCGCCCAGCCTGGTCGGCGTGTGGACCCCGGACGGCCGCAAGATCGCTTCGATCGGCATGCGCATCCGCGGCGGGGTGACCACGCACGGCTTCGCCCTCAACGTCGACACCGACCTGCGGGTGTTCGACCGCTTCGTGGCGTGCAGCCTGCACGACGTGGCGATGACCTCGCTGCGCCGCCTCGCCGACGAGCAGGGCCTGCCCGCCCCGTCCGACGCCGAGGTCCGCGACGCGGTCGCCGCACACCTCCACGCCGAGTAGAGCGACAGCGCCCCGCGCGCCGCGCGCCCTGCGCGCCGGGTGCAGCGACCGCGCCCCGCG
>NZ_JBEZZB010000202.1:0-16444 GCF_040638955.1 Actinoplanes sp. NPDC024001 | reverse complement strand
GCACCGAGCCGGCAGTGGCGGACGGCGGCAACGCCGAGCCAGCAGCAACGGACGGCGGCAACGCCGGGCCGGCAGTGGCGGGCGGCGGGTCTGCCGCAGGTCGAGGCCGGGACGGGGCGCCGCGCAGCAGGGTCAGCTGGGCCTGGCGGATCTGGTCGGACGGGTCGAGGCCGAGGTGGTCGACGACCGCGTCGGCGTGCCGCCGCAGCACCTCCATGGCGTCACCCCGGCTGCCGGCCCGGCTCAGCGCCTCGGCCAGCGCGAGTGCCCCCTCCTCCCAGCAGGGGTCGCTGTCGAAGGCGGCATGCAGCTCAGCCGCCGCCGACCCGGTCGGCAGGGTGCCGGCGAGATGGAGCAGCACCGACCGGTGCAGGCTCACCAGCCGGACCGCCGCGCTGCGGAACGGCTCACCGGGGAACTCGGGCAGCGGCGGCCCCCGCCACAGCGAGACCGCCTCGGCCGGCGCCGTGCGATCGCGGACGAGGTCTTCGAAGCGCAACGCGTCCACCCGGGAGCGTGGCACGTTGAGCCGGTAACCGGCCGGCTCCAGGCTGATCAGCCCGGGCACGCCGAGCCGGGCGCGCAACCGGGCCACATGCGACTGCAGGCTGTTGCGCGCCGACGGCGGTGGATCCTCCGGCCAGAGGGCGTCGATCAGGTCGGGCACCCCGACCGGCCGGCCCGCTCGCAGGGCGAGCAGGGCCAGCACAGCGCGTTGGGAAGCGCCGGCCAGGGTGACCGGCCCGTCGCCGCCCTCCACCTCGAAGGGTCCCAAGACCCGGACCAGCAGCACGGCTCCGACGTTAGGACCCCGCCCCAGGGGCAGCGCAAGCCGTAATCGGCGTATCGACGGATCTCCGACTCAGCGCAGGCGGTAGAACCGCCAGAAGTCGTTCTCCACGTCCAGCACCTCGGGCCGCGCATATCCGGCATCCCGCGCCCAGCCGAGCAGCGTCGGCGCCCGCAGGATCGTCCCGTTCGCCACGACCGGGTTCTCCGCCCGGGTCGCCGGCAGGCAGTGCAGCACGCTGAACGCGTACTGCATCCGCTCGACCTCGCCGGCCGGCGCCGTGAACTCGTCGGACACCCGCTCGTCCGCGATGAACACGCTGCCCTCCGGGCTGAGCAGACTCCGGGCGTTGCGCAGCACCCCCACCGGGTCGCCCATGTCGTGCAGCGCCTCGAAGACGGTGATCAGGTCGTAGTCGCCGCCGGCCGCGGCCGCGTCGCCCGCGGTGAAGCTGACCCGGTCGGCCACGCCGGCCTCGGCGGCGATCCGCCGTGCCTCGCCGACCGAGTGTTCGTCCAGGTCCACACCGCGCACGGTGACCAGGGGGTACGCCAGGGCGAGCGCCACCGACGAATACCCCATCCCGCATCCGAGGTCCAGAATCCGCGCTCCCGGGGCCGCCCGCAGCCGCTGGTCGATCTCCGGCACCGCCGGAAGCCACTCGGTCGCCAGCAGATGGTCGAACATCGGCCGGTTGAACCCCGCGATCCCGTGCCGCAGGTGCTCGTAGGCCGAGTACGGCACCCCCGCCCCGGTCCGGAACGCCTCGATCACCCGCGGTGTCAGCAGCGCCGCCCCGAGGGCGAACTCGCTGATCGGCCCCGCATACGCCGGGCCGCCCTCGTCGAGCAGCACCTCCACCATCCCGGGCGACAGGGTGAAGGCGCCGGTCAGGAACCCGGCCGCGGCCTGCTGTTCCAGCCACTCCCGGGCGTACCTCTCGTCGATGCCGGCGGCCTTGGCCAGGTCGGCCGGGTTGTCCGCGCCGTCCCGGACGGCGGCGTAGAGGCCGAGCTGGCGCCCGACCTCGACGGTGCAGAGTTCGAGCGCCCCGGTGAGGGCGCTGAACATGCGTTCTCCTAGTGCTTCAGCTGTCATGACCTCAGGCTGCGGGGCTTCGCGTGCAACCCGCGTGCAGCGCGCTTGACCTCAAGTTGAGTTGAGCTTGCAGGATCGGCGGCATGAGAGCTGTCGTCTTCGACCGGTACGGTCCGCCCGACGTCCTGCGCATCGCCGGCCTGCCCGATCCGGAGCCCGGCCCCGGCCAGGTCCGGGTCCGGGTGCACGCGGCCGGGGTCCAACCGTTCGACATCGGGGTGCGCACCGGCCAGATGCCCTGGGTGCAGGCGACGTTCCCGCAGCAGATCGGCCAGGAGTACTCGGGGGTGGTCGATCTGCTCGGGCCGGGCGTCGAGGGCATCGAGGTGAACACCCCGGTGCTCGGCTCGACGATGCTCAACGGGGTGGCCGAGCTGGTCACGGTCCCCGCGGAGAACGTGGTCGCGAAGCCCGATTCCCTGGATTTCCCGACCGCCGCCGGGCTGGTCGCCGCCTCGCAGACGGCGAGCGGCGCCCTGCTGGAGCTGCGGGTCGCCGCCGGGGACGTGCTGCTGGTGCACGCCGGCGCCGGCAGTGTGGGCACGATCGCCATCCAGCTGGCCCGTCGGGCGGGCGCCACCGTGATCGGCACGGCGAGCCCGGGCAACCACGATTATCTGCGGGAACTCGGTGCCGTGCCGGTCGCGTACGGCGAAGGGCTGGTCGACGCCGTGCGTGCCACCGGCCTGACGCCCACGGTCGCTCTCGACGCCGCAGGCGGCGAGGCGATGGCCCAGTCGGTGGCGCTGGGCGTGGCGCCGGACCGCGTCGGCACGATCGTGGACGACAAGGCCGCGGCCGACCTGGGCACGCGGGTGGTCCGGGCCGGCCGCTCGCCGCAGCGGCTCGCCGAGGTGGTGGCGCTGGCCGGCCGCGGCGAGATCGTCATGCCGGTCCGCACCTTCCCGCTGGACGCGATCGTCGAGGCGCACACGGCGGTCGAGTCGCGGCACGGCCGCGGCAAGGTGGTGGTCACCCTCGGCTGAGCTCAGCGCAGGTAGGCCAGCCCGTCGATCATGACCGCCGGCCGGCCGGCGGTGCCTTCCACCTGGACCCGGACGGTGTGCCGGCCGCTGGTGGGCCACATCCGGGTCCAGACCGCCTGCCGGTACTGCGCGGTCGCCGACCGCAGGTCCACCACGCCCTGGTCACGCCCGTCCAGGAAGATCCGGACCCGGCCGGAGGAGGCCGTGCGGCCCACCACCAGCGCTGCGGAGCGGCCGGTGAAGGTCCAGGTCAGCGACGCCCGCCCGGCCGAGGCCGTGACGGCCTCGCTGCCGAGAAACCCGGGGTCGCGCAGGGTGCGCCAGGTTCCGGTCCGGCGCGCCCCGGCCTCCGGAGCAACCACCGGCGTACGGGTGACCGAAGCGCTCCGTACGTTCCCCGCCCGGTCGGCCGCCGTGACCGTCCACGCGCCCGCCTCGCCCACCCGGGCCGAGCCGTTGACCGAGCGGACGGTTCCGCCGAGCACCGCCCGGGTGGTGCCGGTGACCCGTACCGAACGCACGCCGTTGGGGTCGGCGGCGCTCCAGCCGAGCCGGACCGGGACCGTGCTGCTCAGCGTGCCGGGGCGCAGGGCGACCTGCGGGGTTCCCAGGGTGGGCGGCACCGGGTCGGCGATGATTCGCGCGCTGGTCAGCGCGGTCCGCCCGGACAGGTGCACGGCCTTGACCGCGACCGTGTGCACGCCCGGGGTGAGCCGGACCCGCGATCGGCGGTGCCCGGCCGGGGCGCCGATGAGGAACCGCCCGTCGAGCCAGACCTCGAAGCGGTCCAGCATCCGGGTCGGCGTGCTCACGTTCCAGAGTGGCTGGAAGAGGCCCCGGCTGTAGTACTTGCCCGCGTACAGGGTGGCGCCGCCGAGCGACTGGAAGCGCAACCCGGCCGGCGCCGCACCGGCGATCGACCGGATCGACGGCAGCTGGGCGTAGAGGGCGTTGCCCGGGCACGCGGTGCGGCCGGTGTCGCGGTGCCCGGAGATCCGGTTGAGCAGCGCCGGCTTGCCGGCCGGGTAGCGGTCGCTGCCGCCGGAGATCATCCGTACCCGTCCGGCCGGCGGGCTGCCCCAGGCGCCCAGCTTGTAGGCGGCGAGCTGAGCGACCGAGGCGCGGGCCGCGAGCGGGATCGGGGTGGCGCCGAAGTTGCCGATCAGCGCGATCGCGCTGGAGTTGTCGTTGAAGCCGAGCGTGTGCGCGCCGAGCACCGAGCGGTGCACCCCGCCGCGGCGGCCCTCGAAGATGTTGCCGCACTTGTCGACCAGGAAGTTGTAGCCGATGTCGTTCCAGCCCTTGCTCCGGACCTGGTAGGCCTCGATGCCCCGGACGATGCCGGCCGACTGCCCGCAGCGGTAGCCGTTGCCGGTGGCGGTGTGGTGCACGAACACCACCTGGATGCCCCCGGTGTACGACGGCGCCTCCTTGACCAGCGACTCGTTGGCGCCCCAGCCGGCCCGGGTGACCATCCGGGGCACCGGCCGGGCCGGGAGACCGGGCGCCCGCCGCCCGCTGCCGCCGCCCGAGACGAGTTCGAGCCGCGGCCCGGTGGGCTCCTCGGCGTCCGGGTTGATCAGGTCGACCCGCAGGCCGGCCGGCACCGAGCCGCCGTCGGTGGCCACCATCCGCGCCTGGACGCCGTCCGACGGCCCCACCCAGAGCGGGTCGCTGGCGCCTCGGGTCCGCGGTCCGCCCGCCCCGCCGGAGGCGTCCGGGTTGTCGGTCTCCAGGAGTTGCCAGGGCGTCCAGGTCCCGGTTTCGATGGACCGGGTGCGCACCTCGATCGCGCCCTCGGCGACCGCTCGCGGGTCGTTCCAGCTGGCGCCGAGCAGGCTGAACGGCTCGGTGTTCCGGCGTGGCATCTCGGCTGTCCGCAACGCGCCCGAGCGGGCCGACACCAGGCGGATGTCCCGGGTCGCCGGCGCCGAGGCGAGCGCGAACGACTGCCACAGCGGTCCGTCCCGGTCCTGGCTGACCCTCAGTGCTGTTTCCGGGCTCGCGAAAGAGCACTGAGAGCCGGCTAGCACGGCGGCAACGAGGAACAGACGTACGGCGAGCCGCTTCCGGCGCATGTGAACTCCCCCGGCCACCGGCTTAAGGGGTCAATTCGGGAGATACCGGCGACCATGTGCCACCCTGCCTGGGTCAGATGTGACACGTGGGGATTTTCGCGAAAAAAGTTCCGATTTTTAGTTGGCGAGCCAGATCGCGGCGTTGAGGGCGGTCGCGAAGGTGACCCACGCCCAGTACGGCAGCAGCAGCGCCGCGGCCGGCTTCGACACGGCCCGGAACTTCCACACCGTGACGCCGATCAGCGCCCAGAGCACCACGATGTCGAGCAGCGCCAGGCCGTACTGCCCGGCGCCGAAGAAGATCGGGGTCCAGGCGGCGTTCAGGACCAGCTGCACGGCGTACCAGTTCAGTGCGGACGACCAGCCGGTGCGCCGCCAGACCAGCCAACCGCTCACCGCGATCATCGCGTACAGAACAGTCCAGACCGGGCCGAACACCGAAGATGGCGGCGCCCAGCTCGGACGGTCGAGGCTCTGGTACTCCGACGCGGTGCCGGCCACGCCGAGCCCGCCGATCAGCGCGGCGAGCGCGACGGCGACGACGAAGCCGGCCAGCGCCAGCCACGGTGAGACGGAACGGCCCGAGCGCATCGCATGACTGGTCATGCGATGCGCAATACCCGCCGATCACATGACGGAACCCGTCCGCCTGTAGACGACCGCCTGCCACGGGGCGAGGATCCGGTCGACCGGGGCGTCGGCCAGGTTGTTCAGGATGAGCTCGGCGCCCTCCAGCTCGGGAATCTCGGCCCGCACGGCCTCGCCGGAGAAGTTGCCGATCACCAGCAGCTCGGTGTCGCCGAGCCGGCGGGTGAAGGCGTAGAGCCGTTCGTCGTGCGGCAGCAGCATGGTGAAGTCGCCGTCGGCCACCGCCGGCTCGGTGTGCCGCAGCTCGATCAGCCGACGGTAGTAGTGGAAGACCGAGTCGGGGTCGGCCCGCTGGGCGGCCGCGTTGATCTCCGGATAGTTGGGGTTGGCCGGCAGCCAGGGCGTTCCGGTGCTGAAGCCGGCGTTCGGCGCGTCCTCCCACTGCATCGGGGTGCGCGCGTTGTCCCGGCCGCGGGCGCGCAGCACGGTCAGCACCTCCTCGGCGGTGCGGCCCTCCAGGTCGAGCGCCTGCCGATACTGGCCGAGCGCCTCGATGTCGCGGAAGTCCTCGATGCCGCCGAACGGGTAGTTCGTCATGCCGAGTTCCTCGCCCTGGTAGACGTAGGGCGTGCCGCGGTGCAGGTGAAGCACGGTGCCGAGCATCTTGGCCGAGGTGACCCGGTGCTCGGGGCTGTCGTCGCCGTAACGGGAGACGACCCGGGGCTGGTCGTGGTTGTTCCAGTAGAGGCTGTTCCAGCCCAGGTCGGCGAGACCGGCCTGCCAGCGGCCGAGGATCGCCTTGAGCTGGGTGAGCTGGAGCGGCTGCAGCAGCCACGGGTCCGGGCCGCGGTCCACCCAGACGTGGTCGAACTGGAAGACCATGTCGACCTCGTGCCGCTCCGGGTCGGTGTGCAGCCGGGCCTCCTCCACCGTGACGCCGGGCATCTCGCCCACGGTCAGCAGGCCCTCCCGGCCGGCGAAGACCTCACGGTGCATCTCCTGCAGGAACTCGTGCAGGCGGGGGCCGCCGACGAAACTGGCGGAGCCGTCCGCGTACGCCGCGCCGGCGCTGAGCCGCCCGTCCGGCAGGGCGCCCCGCTCGTCGACCACCTTGGAGATCATGTTGATGACGTCCATCCGGAAGCCGTCCACGCCGCGGTCCAGCCACCAGCGCATCATGGCGTAGACGGCCTGCCGCACCTCCGGGTTCTCCCAGTTGAGATCGGGCTGCTTCTTCGAGAACAGGTGCAGGTAGTACTCGCCGGTCTTCTCGTCGAACTCCCAGGCGGGACCGCCGAAGACGGAACCCCAGTTGGTCGGCTCGGCGCCGGGCGTGCCGGGTTCCATCCCCTCGCGGGCCGGGCGCCACCAGTACCAGTCCCGTTTCGGGCTGTCCTTCGCGGAACGGCTCTCCAGGAACCACTGGTGCTCGTCGGAGCTGTGGTTCACCACCAGGTCCATGATCAGCTTCATGCCGCGGGCGTGCACCCCGGCGAGCAGCTCGTCGAAGGTCTCCAGGGTCCCGAAGAGCGGCTCGATGTTCTGGTAGTCGCTGATGTCGTAGCCGTTGTCGTCCTGCGGCGAGGGATAGATCGGGGAGAGCCAGAGCACGTCCACGCCGAGCTCGGCCAAGTGGTCGAGGTGGTCGATGATGCCGCGCAGGTCGCCCATGCCGTCGCCGTCGGAGTCCGCGAAGCTCCGCGGGTAGATCTGGTAGACGACCGCCTTCTTCCACCACGAATCCGTCATTGGTCTTCTCTAACACGGGAACGGGCGCGCTACCGGCAATGCATACTGACCACGTGCTTATGACCGAAAATTCTTATTTGTCATGAAGGTCGCACTCTTGGGGCCGATCGCCTGGCGAACACCTCCCCTGCACTACGGCCCGTGGGAACTGATCACCAGCCTGCTGGCCGAGGGGCTGACCGCACGGGGCGTGGACGTCACGCTCTTCGCCACCCTGGACTCGATCACCAAGGCCACGCTCGACGGCGTCGTACCCACCGGGTACGAGGAGAGCGACCAGATCGACGGCCGGGTCTGGGAGGCGATCCACGTCAGCCACGCGCTCGAACGGTCCGGCGACTTCGACCTGATCCACAACCATCTGGACTGGCTGCCACTGGCCTTCTCGGCGCACTGCCGGGCGCCGATGCTGACCACGGTGCACGGCTTCTCCGGGCCGAACATCCTGCCCGCGTACCGGCGGGCCCGGTCGCACTTCGTCTCGATCTCCGACAGCGACCGCTCACCCGACCTGGAATATCTGGCCACCGTGCATCACGGGGTCGATCTGACCGGGCTGCCGTTTCATCCGGACGGCGGCGACGACCTGATCCTGTTCGGGCGCATCCATCCGGACAAGGGCACCGACATCGCCATCGAGATCGCGCGTAAGGCCGGCCGACGGCTGATCATGTGCGGAATCGTGCAGGACCGCGATTACTTCACCGAAATCGTGGAACCCCGGATCGACGGCGACCGGGTCGTCTATCTGGGATCGGTCGGTCCGGACGAACGGGACACGATCCTCGGATCCGGCGCGGCACTGCTGCATCCGATCCGGTTCGCGGAACCGTTCGGGCTTTCCGTGGTCGAGTCGATGGCGTGCGGGACACCGGTCATCGCGTACCGGAAAGGGTCGATGCCCGAGGTCGTCGACGAGGGGGTGACCGGACGCCTGGTGGAGACCGTCGACGAGGCGGTCGAGGCGGTGCGCGGCATCGCCGGGCTGGACCGGGCGGCCTGTTCGGCCCGGGCCCGGGAACGCTTCTCGGCCGACCGGATGGTCGAGGAGTATCTGACGATTTACCGAAAAATCATCAGCTGAATAGCTAGATCTTGTTAACGTCGCAATGTGAATTGCGCGTTGAACGGGCCTTATTCTGCGGCTCCTGTGCGCCGTTCTCGCGCGGTGTTTGTGTAACACACTTTGCCCGCGCGCGCTGAGTCCGTGCTGCGGGGAGGCAGCCGGCCGAGGAGAAAGGCCTGTCATGCCCGCGACATACGGGTTTCTGAGCACATATCCCCCCACGCAATGCGGTTTGGCGACGTTCAATGCGGCACTCGCGACCCACCTCAATGCCGGTTCCGGCGGTTCCGGTGTGGTGCGGCTGCTCGCCGGGGACGACTCCGACGGCGGGATCGCTCTCGACCGGGCCGCGCCGCGGGTCGTGCACACCTGGCACACCGACCGCCCGGGCGGCTGGGTGGCCGCCGCGACCGCGCTCAACCGCTTCGACGTGGCGGTCATCCAGCACGAGTACGGCATCTACCCGGGTGACGCCGGCGCCGAGGTCCTGCCCGTGCTGCGCGCCCTGCGGGTGCCGGCGATCGTCGTCCTGCACACCGTGCTGACCCACCCGGACCCGCTGCAGCGCACCGTCCTCGAACAGATCAGCGCCGCCGCCGACGCCGTGATCACCATGACCGACACCGCCCGGCAGCGGCTCACCACCCACTACGAGGTGGACCCCCGCAAGATCACGGTGATCCCGCACGGGGCGGGCAGCCACAGCGGCGTACCGCGGGAGGACCACGACCAGCCGCGCCTGCTCACCTGGGGACTGCTCGGGCCGGGCAAGGGCATCGAGTGGGCGATCCGGGCGCTCGCCCTGCTCGGCGACGAGAAGCCGCTGCCGCACTACACGGTGGCCGGGCACACCCACCCGAAGGTGCTGGAGCAGCAGGGTGACGTGTACCGGGACTCGCTCAAGGCGCTCGCCGCGGAACTCGGCGTCCGGGACCGCGTGCACTGGTCGGACGTCTACCTGGAGCCGGCCGACCTGTCCCGGCTGATCCGCTCCGCCGACGCGGTGGTGCTGCCCTACGACTCCACCGAGCAGGTCACCTCCGGCGTGCTGATCGAGGCGGTCGGGGCGGGCGTGCCGGTGGTCGCCACGGAGTTCCCGCACGCCGTGGAACTCCTCGCGGACGGGCCGGGTCTGCTCGTACCCCATCAAGATCCTGAAGCGATGGCCCTGGCCATCCGGCGAGTGCTGGCCGAGCCGGGCCTGCCCGGCCGGCTGACCGGCCTGGCCGGCGGACCGACGCTGCGCTGGCCGGCAGTGGCCGCGCGGTACCAGGCCCTCGCCGCCCGCCTGCTGACCGACCGTCGGCCGCTCGCGGCCGCGGCCACCATCCCCGCATGAGCGCCCACCCCGAGCGTGCTGGGTTCGGCTCCGCTACCAGCCCGAACCCGGCACCCGGAAGGAACCGCCCATGAGCCTGTCCCTGCGGCTGCTTCCGCCGCCCGTTCGGCTCACCGATGTACCCCCACCGCGCTGGGACCACGTGTTCCGGCTCTCCGACGACACCGGCCTGCTCGAGCACGCGCGCAACGCGATCGTGCGGCGCGAGCACGGCTACTGCGTGGACGACGTGTCCCGCGGCCTGCTGGTGGCCTGCCGGGAGACCCGGCCGGGCCCGGACCTGGTCCGGCTCGCCGAGCGCTACCTGGCCTTCCTGACCCACGCCCAGGCCGCCGACGGCGCGTTCCACAACCGGATGAGCTTCGAGCGGCGCTGGACCGACGAACCGACCTTCGACGACTGGTGGGGCCGGGCATTGTGGGGGCTCGGCACCGCCGCCGCCCGCGGCGCGACCGGATGGCTCCGGCGGGAGGCGGGAAACGCCTTCCGCCAGGGCGTACGCTGCCGGTCGCCGTGGCCCCGGGCGATGGCCTTCGCCGGGCTCGGCGCGGCCGAGATGCTGCGCGCCGACCCGCACGACCGGGAGGCCGCCCAGCTGCTCGGCGACGCGGCCACGGTGATCGGGCTGCCCGGCTCGGACCCGGAGTGGATCTGGCCGGAGCGGGAGCTGACCTACGCGAACCCGGCGCTCGCCGAGGTGCTGATCGCGGCCGGTGACCTGCTCGGCGACGAGGGACTGCTCTCCGACGGGCTGCGGATGCTCTCCTGGCTCTGCGACATGCAGGAGCACCACGGCCACCTCTCCACCGTGCCGGTCGGCGGCTGGCGGCCGGGCGTACCCCGGCATCGCTTCGACCAGCAGCCGATCGAGGCCGCGGCCACCGCGGACGCCTGCGCGACCGCGGCCGCGGTCACCGGGGACGAGCGCTGGGACGCGCCGCTCTTCCAGTCGATCGCCTGGTTCCTCGGCGACAACGACACCGGATCGGTGATGTACGACAGCGAGACTTCCGGTTGTTATGACGGATTGACGGCGGATGGTCCTAATCTGAACCAAGGAGCCGAATCCACCCTCGCGCTCGTCTCCACGCTGCAGCATGCCCGCACGCTGGCGAACCGGAGCGCGACCCGACCGTCAGGCGGCCTAGCGTGACCGCAACCGTGAATACGCAAGACATCACCCGTCACAACATCACCATGGCGCCGGACGGCCGCCGTGTGGTGATCAAACTCTTCGTACCGGGCGAGGAGGCGCACGTCACCCACAACCGGACGTCCCGCATGATCGAGCGGATGCTGCAGCTCGACGAGGCGGACATCAACTCGCTGCTGGACGACGTGCTCAGCCGCTTCTCCGGGCGCCACCACGACATCCTCGCCGTCTTCCAGCACCACTACGAGGTGGTGCAGCACCGGGTCCCGGCGGAGATCGAGCTGTCCCCCGCCGCCCGGACGCTGATCGGGGCGTACTTCAGCCACGAGTTCTCGGTGGAGGCCGCGGCGCTGTGCAACCCGTCGATGGTGCCGCACCCCGACCAGAGCGACCTGGCGCCCGGTGAGCTGCGCGCCGCGCTCAGCCTGCGCCAGATCGGCGAGGGGCACATCTCCTCGATCGGCTTCTGCAGCGTGGTGCTCGGCCCGGGCGCGGCGATCCGGCTGGAGGACCGGGACGGGCCGCTGGCCATCGGGCAGCGGGTCGGCGCCAAGCACATGAAACACCAGCTCTTCGCGGCGCTCGGCGACGAGGACATCGACAACGAGGCGTCGGCGTACGTGCTCGGCGCCCTCCCCGAGCGCTACGACGACCAGGAGTTCGAGGACATCCTGAGTCACCTGCCGGCGGAGATCCTGGCCCGGCCGACCACCCCGATGACCCTGGAACTGATCCGCCGGATCGTCATGGACGACTACGCGGTGACCTTCCCGGCGACCATGCCGCTGCACCAGCGGGTGCTCTGGCCGGCCACGCCGAGCGAGAGCCGGGGCATGGAGGACGCGCGGTTCGTGCAGGTGGTGGACCCGGACGGGCGGCCCGCCTATCAGGCGACCTACACCGCCTACGACGGGTTCAACATCGCCGGGCGGGTCATCTACACCCGGGACCTGCGGCACTTCGAGGTGACCACGCTGCACGGCCCGGCCGCCCGGAACAAGGGCATGGCGCTGTTCCCGCGTTACATCAACGGGAGGAAGATGGCGCTCTGCCGCTCCGACGGCGAAACCCTCGGCCTGGCCGTCCGCGACGAGAAGCACCGCTGGCAGCAGGTCGGCCCGCTGCTGGTGCCGCACCGCGGCTGGGACCTGATCCAGGTGGGCAACTGCGGCTCACCGATCGAGACCGAGGCCGGCTGGCTGGTGCTCACCCACGGCGTCGGCCCGATGCGCCGGTACGCGATCGGCGCCATGCTGCTCGACCTGGAAGACCCGTCGCGCGTCATCGCGGACCTGCCGCAGGGCCTGATCGACCCGGACGAGATCGAGCGCGAAGGGTACGTGCCGAACGTGCTCTACTCCTGCGGCGGCCTCGTGCACGACGGGCGGTTCTGGTTGCCGTACGCCTCCAGCGACGTGCGGATCAGTTTCGCCAGCATGCCGCTGGACCGGCTGCTGCACCGGATGGTGCCGATCAGCCAGTGACCGTGCCCGCCACCACCCAGATGGTGAGCACCGCCAGGAAGGTCCCGCTCGCGCCGGCCGCCTCGACGCACGCCAGCCACTCGTCGCGGACGCCGGGCGGGGTCCCCCAGGACTCCTCCGGCACCCGCGGGTTGACCATCGGCAGCACCACCGCGGCCGATGCGGGATCACCGAAGAAGCAGGTCACCGGGGTCGCCGACAGCGCGGTCAGGCCGGCGTTGACGAGCCGGCGGCGCAGCGTGCGGCCCATGTCGAACTGACGCGGGGTGAAATGGCCCCGCGCGTGCGCCATCACCACCTCGCCGAGCCCGGCCGGCATCCCGTCGAAGGCGAGGGAGGCCCAGTCGGTGTCGACCAGGCAGATCCGGCCGCCGGGGCGGGTCACCCGGGCCAGCTCGGCGATCGCCCGGTCGGCGTCGTCGACGTGCTGCAGGACCCGCTCGCACCAGACCCCGTCGACGGAGTCGGCCGGCAGGTCGATGGCGGCGACGTCACCGGTCACATATCGCACGTTGCTGCCGTCGTGCCGCCGGATCGCGGCCGCGGTGATCGACGCCGAGTGGTCCAGGGCGATCACCTCGCCTCGCGGGCCGGTCTCGGCGGCGAGCAGGCGGGCCACCTCGCCGGCGCCGGAGCCGGCGTCCATCAGGCGCTGACCCGGCGCCGGGCGCAGCTCGTCGAAGGCCACCCGGCGCACCCGCCGGATCTCCGGATGACGACTCATCTCGGTCAGTGCGTCCAGCACTATCTCGGACATCTGCACCGGGAGACCATCGATGTCGGCAAACGGGGTCCGTTCCTTCTGCGCGGGTTCCATCAGGCGATTGTTCATCGCCGGTACACCGTTCGACCGCTCCCGTCATCCATCCGACACGGGTGGCACCTGGCCTTTCGCTTGATCGGCGAGGTGATGTGCGCCATACGCACGCTTACGGTGAGTGATGGGGCGTGCGTCACACGTGACGACAAAGATCATGTGCAACAGGACCGCAATGAATGTGAAAAACTGCCGGACATGATCGAGCGGGTTAAGTTGGGGCTGGTCGGCTACGGCACCGGCGGGCGGATCTTCCACGCGCCTCTGATCGCGTCGGCGGCGAACATCGACTTCGTCGGCGTCGTCACCACCTCACCGGAGCGCCGGGCCCAGGTCGCCGAGCAGTTGCCGGGCGTCGAGGCGTACGACTCGATCGCCGCACTGGCCGCCGACGGCGTGCAGGCCGTGGCGATCTCCACCCCGGCCTCCACCCACGCCGCCCTGGCCCGGGAGGCCATCGCCGCCGGGCTGGCCGTGGTCGTCGACAAGCCGTTCGCGCTGGACGCCGAGACCGCCCGCAAACTGGTGACCGAGGCTGAGGCGGCCAGGGTGCCGCTGACCGTCTACCAGAACCGGCGCTGGGACTCCGACTTCCTGACCATCCGCAAACTGATGGAGAACGGGTCGCTCGGCGAGGTCCGCCGCTTCGAGTCGCGGATGGAACGCTGGGCGCCGGACCGGCTGCCGCCCGCCGCCGGCGGCGGCACCCTGCTCGACTTCGGCTCGCACCTGGTCGACCAGGCGCTGCAGCTGCACGGCCCGGCCGAGCGGGTCTACGCCGAGATGCGCGGCGAACCGCTCGACGACGACTTCTTCGTGGCCCTGCACCACGCCAACGGCGTCGAGTCCCACCTGTGGGGCAGCTGGCGGCAGGCCGGCCCCGGCCCGCGCTTCCGGGTCACCGGCACGGCCGGCACCTACATCTCCGACGAGCTGGACTGCCAGGAGACCCAGCTGAAGAACGGCAAGACCCCCGCCAAGCTCGACGAGCGCTGGGGCGTCGAACCGGAACACCGCTGGGGCCACCTTTTCCGCGGCTCCACCGGCGCCCGGGTGGAGAGCTGCCGCGGCCGGTGGGACTCGTTCTACCCGGCCTTCGCGGCGGCGGTCCTCGGCAGCGGCCCGCTGCCGGTCGACCCGTGGGATTCGGTCCACGCCATGGAGATCCTGGACGCGGCCCGCAGGAGCGCCACCGGCGGCACGTCGGTCACCCTCTGACTGCGTACGCCGCAGCCACCCGCCCCGCCCCGCCCTGCCCTGCCCGGTTCCGGCCGCCCGGGCATTTCCGGCTGCCGCTGAGTGCTGTCTGACAGCCGCCCGGACAGCACTCCCGTCCAGCCGCCCTCACCAGCTGACATCCAGCACCGCCCGGCGCCCGCCAAGCAGCACCCACCGTCAGCCGCACCCACCAGCTGACAACCAGCACCGCCCCGAGCCCCACAAAGCAGCACCCACCGTCAGCCGCACCCACTACCTAACAGCCAGCACCGCCCCGAGCCCCACAAAGCAGCACCCACCGTCAGCCGCACCCACCACCTAACAGCCAGCACCGCCCCGAGCCCCACAAAGCAGCACCCACCGTCAGCCGCACCCACCAGCTGACAACCAGCACCGCCCCGAGCCCCACAAAGCAGCACCCACCGTCAGCCGCACCCACCAGCTGACAGCCAGGACCGCCCCGAGCCCGGCGAGGCAGCACTGCCTGTCAGCCCGCCCCGCCGGCTGACGGGCAGAGGGGCCATTCAGGGCGACCGGGATCAGGGTGAGGTGGGGTGGACGTCGTCGTCGACTACGCGGGCGGTGGCGAGGACGTCGGCGAAGCGCTCCGGGTCCAGGTCGAGGCCGCCGGGGACCCAGGAGATCTCGGTGATGCTGTCACTATCGGTCATCACGCCGAGGACGTCGTCGGGCGTCAGGCCGGCCGACTGGAGGGCGCGGATCTCGCGGGTGTTGATGCCCGGCGGGAGCGGGCCGTTGCCCAGGTCGGTGCCGTAGCGGATGGTGCCGCCGTAGGCCTTGAAGCGCCGCAGGTTGTCGACGGCGATCTCCTGGGCCGGGTCTGGCTCGCCCCAGCCGTGGATGTCCAGGGTGCTGAGCCAGCACATCCGTGCCGCGCAGGCGCGCAGCAGGCTGTCGTCGAGCCGTTCGGTCCAGGGTGTGTGCGCCAGCAGGTCGGCGCCGGCGGTGTAGGCGGCGGCCACCGTTCCGGCGCCCTCGGCGTGCACGACGACCGGTAGACCGGAGGCGTGCGCGGCGTCGACCAGGGCGCGCAGGGTCGGGTGCGGCAGTTGCGGGCCACCGGTGTGCGCGGTGACCTTGACCAGCCCGGCTCCGGCGGACCACACCTCGGCGACGGCAGCACCGGCGTCCGCGGGCGAGTGGATCTCACGCCAGCTGCCCGGGGCAGCCCACGACCGGTCGCTCGGGTAGCCACCCGGCGCGATCAAAAACGGACCGGCGTAGCGGATCCGCGGCAGCTTGGCAGGCGCGTACCGCGACCGGCCCGCCTCAGCGTCCTCGCCGCCGGCCGCACGGTGGCCGACCGGCTCCGCGCGGTCAGCACGCTCGCCAGCGGCCGCGCGGTTCGGGGCCTCCGCGCGCTCGGTCTGCTCGCCGCTGGCTGCGCGGCGTGCGCGGTGGCTGGCTGCGTCCGCGCGCTCGGTCTGCTCGCCGCCTGCTGCGCGGCGTGCGCGGTGGCCGGCTGCGTCCGCGCGATCGGTCTGCTCGCCGCCTGCTGCGCGGCGTGTGTGACGGCTGGATGCCTCCGCGCGCTCGGCCAGCTCGCGGACCGCCGCCGGCACACCGCCCAGGTCCCACACCGCGGCGATCCCGCCGGCCCGCACGGTGCCCAGGTCGACCAGCCCCGAGTGCACATGTGCGTCGACCAGACCGGGCAGCAGCGTCCCCGGGAAGCGGCGGGTGTCCGGCCCGGCCGGCGCGAGTTCGGCCGGCACCGGCTTGACCGTGCCGTCCGGCGCGACCCGCAGGGCTACGCCGCTGCGCAACCGGCCGCCCCACCACACCGAGTCGGCCAGCAGCCACCCGATCGGACCTGCCGCCGAAGCCCGGCGTCCCGCAGAAGCCGCCGCGGCAGATGAAGAAGCGTAAGCGGCAACCGAAGAAGCGGCAGCAGGCGAAGGCGAAGAAGCAGAAGCGGACGAAGCGGGAGCACGCGAAGAAGCGGATGCGGACGAAGCGGCAGCAGGCGAAGCTGCGGGGCCGGTTGCTGACCCCGGACCGGCCGCCGACGCGGCGGCGTCCGCGTCGGGGGCGCAGGCCGCCGCGAGCCGAGCCGC